>JAGQPC010000010.1 GCA_020426925.1 Planctomycetales bacterium
GTGCCCCCAGTAGGACTCGAACCTACAACCTACGGATTAAAAGTCCGCAGCTCTGCCAATTGAGCTATAGGGGCGGGGTGTTGCGATATTGCCGGTGGGTTAATCGCGACGCCACTGCCGACCATCGTAGTCGGCCCGCGCACCGGCGATTCGGGGGCTTGCCGCGCCCACCAATGCCCGGGCGTGCGGCTTCGGGCCCCGGGTCAGGGCAGGTTTCCGGGTTCCGGGTACGGCTGTTGGCCCCGAACCTGCGCGGGTTGGGGCTGCTCAGTGGTCAGGGTGCGGCTATGGGCCGTCGAGAATGTTCGGGAGTCCTGCCCGGCGGTGGTGGAACACGTCAGCGACAGCGTTGTGCGTGGTGATGTACCCGAGGACGAACAGGGTTTGCCGGACGGCACCGTAGGCGGGCACCCGCGGGGCGGTCGTTTTCCACTGGTGGTGGACGGATTCGGTGCCGTTGCGGCGTCCGTACAGGACACCGAACTGGGGTGTGTTCGTCGGGTAGTAGCGCAGCCGGTCGGGGTGCGACCACGATCGGATGTCGGCTTTGCCGGTGTCGTCGAGGCGGATGTACGCGATGGTGTCGCCGTGGCGGCACGGTACGAGGTGTTCGGTGTACCAGCGGTGGGTGCCGTTGCTGTTGGTGCGCGGGTAGCCGGTCCGCGGCGACGGCAGGGGTACGAGGTGCAGGTCGCCTTGGTCGTCGTACACCTCGTCGCAGACGATGCTGCCGACGGCGTGGAGCCGGTGTTCGCACGTGTGACCGTTGGGCAGGGTGTGCGTGTGGATGCGGATGAGGTTGCTGTGTTCTTGCCGCCCGTCGGCGTTCCTGCCGCCGGTGCCGCGGTTCGGGTTGAGTTTCGCTGCCGGGTGGTTGACGATGACCATTCCGGCGTCGTAGGCACGTTTGATGTGTTTGCCGCGGAACACGGTGTCGATGATGAGGCCGCGGATGCCGGGTGCCCGGGTTTTCATTTCCAGGCCGACGTTGATGGCGGCGGCGCCTTCGTCGCCGACGGTGTTCCCGGGTTGTGGGGTGACGTGCGCCATTCCGATGATGTAGCGGCCCCGGTATTCCGGGGAGACTGTTTCCGCGAGGACGAATTTTGATCCCCAGCAATATGTTCCGGCGTGGGTGTGGACGCCGGACGCGGGGTCTGTCCGGTGGTTCTGGTCGCGGCGACTGCTGGGTGCCTTCATTACGGTTCCGTCGCAGATGGCCCATTGCCGCAGGTCGACGGTGTCGTAGACGAGGGGCTGGTCGGGGTTGAAATGGCCGAGGTGTTTCGCCCGGGTCATCGCACTGCCGAGCGTTGCCTGTTCAACACGGTGGCGAATGTCAGCCCAGTTGTCGGACTCCCAATGGCCAAGGAATGTGTTGAGTTGCCAGCGGGTGACCGGTTCCGGGGGCATCGGCAGGTATCCGTCGGGTATGTAATGCGCGGACGCGACGCGTAGCAGGTCCCACATATGGCGGGAACGGAAGAACGCGATGGCTTTGCGTTGGGATCCGAAATGCCCGGCGAGGCACACGGTGAGGTATCTGACCCACGCTGGGGTTGCCCAGGGCCGTCCGCGGGCGGGGAGCAGGGGTGGGGTGTTGCCGGGGAAATGGGTGACGGCGGCCCAGAATCCGGGGTCGGCCAGGGTCGCCAGGACCACTTCCAGGTCGGACACCATTTCCTGTTCGGCGTTGGTGCGGGCGCGTTTCAGTCCGACGGTGCCGTCGGGTCGGCTGGTGGGCAGCATCGCGCGTCGCCCGCCGTGCCGGACGGTGATGTCACGGTCGGGGGCGTGCAACGTGATGGTGTTTCCCTGCCGTTCCAGCAACCCGGTAGTCACGGTGTCACCTCGCCGGGGCCCGGCTGCCGGAATTCCGTTTTCCAGTCGTAGCCGCAGATATGCGCGGCCTGGTCCAGTTTGTTCAGGCCGAGACGTGCCGCGACGGCTTCCACCCTGCCGGTTTCCAGGAACACCCTCCGCGCGACGTATTCGGTGATGGACGCGACCCGGGTGACACCGTCGTGTTTCAGTCCGGCGCGGGTGAGCACATCGGTGATGATGCGGGACGTTGCGGCGGCACGAACCCGGAAGTCGTCGCGGGTGCCGGGCCGCGGGTCGTACGCGACTGGCCGGTCTTGCCACCCGTCCGGGTCGGCGTCCGCCATCGCTCGTAGCCGGGCCGCCAGTTTGTCGAAGCACCAGTCGTCGTCGACGGGTAGCCACCGTTCGGTGTACCGGTCGCTGCCGCCGTGCGCCCGCACCAGCCTGTCCAACAGGCGCACGTCACGGCCCGCAACCGCGCCGACCTCACCGGACGAGCAGCCCAGCAGGCACAGGGCGACCGCGGCAGGCGCTTTCGTTTCCCCGAACCGGTACACCGCCGCGGCTTTCAACCGGTCAACGTCCGTTTCGGTGAACGCGTTCACGGCCCGGAGCACTTTCGGTACGGACGGCAGGACCGCTGCCGGGTTCACGTCGGTGATCCCGAGCCGGAAACACGTGTAGAAGAACCCGGCGACGATACCGCGGCGCACACCCACCGTCGTCGGAGACACCGGGCTGCCCGTGTACGCGTTCACCGCGTGCATCCAGTCAAGCAGCACATTGCTGGTCAGGTCACACACCATTTCCGCGCCCCGCGCCGACGCGTACGCGACCATCCGGGCCAAATGTTTGGAATGGGTGTCCAACGTGCCGTCGCTGATATGACCGGCGTCCACCTGGGCACGCCAGTCCACCAACACCAGGTCAGCGGCGTCCGGCAGCAGCATCGCACCGGGCATCGGCACACCGGCACGCAGCACGAACGGGCCGTCGGGGCGCAGCAGACGACCGTTCCGCACGGTACGTTTCCGGAACCCGCTCACCGCAGGCCCCCCGCCAGCAACACCGTCGGGTTCGTTCCACGGCGGATGCAGCCGGTACCGGCCTGCCCTCCGCGGCACCCCGTCCATCCGCCGTCACCCCGTCCCCGTTCGCGGACGTCCGTCCTACCTTCGAGGGACGACAACAACACCGGAACACCCCGGGAGCAGTAGTCCTGTTCAGTCACACCCTTGCTATGGGCGGCCACGGAACTCGTCGCCCCTATCTGAAGACACGCGTCTTCGCCTGCCTGTAGCGTGCCGAACGTGGCCCACGAGTTGCTCTGCCGTCACGACCCGGACACCCCGGTACCACTGTTATGCGACGACTGCCGGAACACCCGCCGTCAGGTACGCGACCGCATCAACCGGCGCAAAGCACGCGCCCGGAAACGCGGCCAGACACCCCGGCCAGTAGGCACCACCACCCTCCCCCCACAAACGACCGTGGAACTCGCCGACGCGCTCGACTACCTCACCGAACTCCTCACCGAAACCGGCCAGCAGCACCTCAGCGACCTGGAACAGCAACTCGTCTACAGCCTCAAACACATCCGGGACACCCTCGAACCCGCGCTACAGCAGGCCGCTGACGAACTCGCGGAAATCAAACGGCCCATCACCCGCAACCCCGACCAATACCAAGGCACAACCCCACAATTCGCGCTCCCCTGACCGCCCCCGGCGCGGCCCACCGGCCGCCCCCGGCAGCCCCAGGCCGTCCGTGGCCGTCCCCGGGCAGGCCGAACCTTGGCTTGCCGTGAGCCGTCAGGTGGCCCTGGGCGTGCGGGGCGTCCCTGGGAGTCGTCCAGTTGGGCGCGGGGCACGCTTTTCGCGACAGAATGCAGACAAGTGCTCAGTGAAGCCGATAAGGCGGCTGTTGCCAGCGGAAGAATCGGGGTGAGATGGCGGAGGACATTCACGGGTTCGGTGGTCAAGGCAAGATGCCGCTCCCTGAGAAGAACACCCAGATCCGCTGGGAAGGGCATCTGGTGACTGTCGTTTCCGCCGACCCGATCAGCGACAGTTCCGTGGACTTGTTCATTCTGAATCAGGACGGGCAACCCGAACGAGTGATCTGCTCAGCCGAGCAACTAGGCCGCGCGATTGTCCCAGTGAATGACCGCAAGGGTGATCCAGCGAAGGCGCTCACGGGGATGTGGGGCCGTTGGATGCAGCACGCTGTCCCCCGTCTGCGCTCAGCGGTGTTGGCGACACGCCCCCTAATCCCGTACGCGCACCAGGACGAGGCGGTTCACGGCTACATGCTGGGACAGCCACGTCTGCGGTTTCTGCTGGCTGACGAGCCCGGCACTGGCAAGACGATCATGGCGGCGATGTATCTGACCGAGGGGCGCCGCCGGGGATTGATCACCGGCAATGCTCTGTTCGTGGTTCCGGCCCACCTGGTGAGTAAGTGGGAACGTGACCTGCGTCGGCTGTTCGGCGTGGAAGCGAAGGTTCTCACCTCCGCGATCGCGAACGATCAGTTCGACTTGGACCCGAGGTATGACACGTGGATCGTTTCGCTGGACTTGTTCACTCACAATCCGGATGTTCGCCGGAAAGCGGCTGGTAGTCACGCGTCGTGGTCGCTGGTGGTGTTCGATGAGGCCCACCGGCTCACACCAACAAGCCAGTATCTGACGGCGGCTCGTCAGATCGGGGAGAAGGCGAACCATCTGCTGTTGATGACTGCCACACCGCATCGCGGCAAAGAGCACTACTTTCGGGCGTTGATGAATCTGTTGGATCCGTTGATGTACCCGTGGTCGCCGGGGGAACGCGAGTACGACGATTCGTTGATCCCGTCCCGGCTGTCGTTTCTGCGCCGGATGAAGGAAGACCTGGTCGATCATGACGGTCAGCGGCTGTTCAAACCGCGTTTCTCGGAAACGGTGGCAACGCCGATGAACAGCGTCGAGAAGTCCGCGTACGACGCGGTTATGGACTATGTGACGCGGTTCTATGAGGGGCCTGCTTTGGCGTTGGCGCAGACCATCTACGGCAAACGCGCGGCGTCGGCGTTGACCGCTGTCACGGAAACGTTGGGCCGACGACGTGCCGCCTTGAAACAGCCGACCCTTCTGGGTGGCAGCCCGCTCGTGCCAAACGATCTACTGACCGATGTTGGTCTGGGTTCTGCCGCTGATGACGACGACGCGTGGGACGATGCGGAGAGGGCGGTCATCAATAACCGGAGTCGGGATCGCAGCGGCGAGGTGAAAGCCGTGGAGAACCTGATCCGAACCTTGAAGACAGCGTCCGCGTCTGGTGACCCGTCGAAGTGGGTTGCCCTCACGAGCACGGTTGCCAAGCACGGGATCAAACCGGGTGAGGGCCAGTTACTGGTGTTCACCGAGTTCACCGACACGGCCCGATGGCTGCACCAGATGTTCAGCGACGCCGGTTTCAGCACCGAGATCCTTGAAGGGTCAGTGAATCATCGCGACCGGGACACGTTGCAGTCGCGGTTCCTCGCCCGGGAGTTCCAAGTCCTCGTGTCAACGGACGCGGGCGGCGAGGGAATCGACCTGCAATCAGCGAACGTGATGATCAACTACGACCTGCCGTGGTCAATGGTGCGGCTGGAACAACGCGGAGGACGCCTGCACCGCGTCGGTCAGCAACGCGAGGTGTACGTGTATCACCTTGTTGCCCCCAACACCCGTGAGGGCCGCGTCCAGGAAGTGATGCTGAACAACCTGGATGCGGCATCCGAAGCCCTGGAGGGCAAGGTATACGACCTGCTGGACGCAACCGCGGAACGCGCCGGGTTCGACTGGGGCAAGGCGATGCTGGATGCCCAGGCCGGCCGGGACGTCCACATCCCAGACACCGGCGCCCTTATCGTTGCCGCGCAAGGCATCGTCGCTGAGGAACGATCCTTGGCCACGCCAGCGAACCTCTCGGACGCCCTCGACAGGTTCGCGACTGACCGACTCGAGTCGATCAATCCGGTCATCGTGGACGCGATGCTTGACCAGATCGCCCGATCTTCCGACTGGCGCATCACCCCCGGCCCCGCCCAGGGAATCCGACTCGTCTCCACCGGTCGCGGACACCTGCCCGCAGCGTTGAGACGCGAACGGTCCGCCTTGGTGGCCGCCGACGGGGCGAGCGTCCGACGAGCCGTCAATGACGGCGCCACCGGACTGGACGACGTCATCGTTCTTGGCCCCACAGAAGAGCCTTTCCAGGACCTCGTCGCGTACGCGATTCAGGAAGGCGAAACTGACCTGGCCCGCGGCGCCACCCTCGTCGATACCGGCTCTCTCACCTCGTATGTGCTGATCCTGTTCGACGCGGACATCCAACTACACGACGGAACGAAACGCACGACCCGCAAGGCCCCGCTGTTGATCCGATGCTCCGCAGAGCAAGCCATCCCGGTCGCGTGGGACTCCCTGATGGCGATACGTGCACTCACCAGCAACGACCCTGAAAACGAAACACCGCCGGGCCTGAAACCCGCGACACTGTATGACGCGACACGCGAAGCCGAGAGAGCCCTCACCGAACAGGTCGAACGCCTCACCCAAGAACGCGAAGAGTGGATCGCCTCAGCGGCAAACCAACTCGAAGCCACCCAGTACCGGTTCGAGGAGAACATCCGCGACCGGCCCCTCACCGAACGCAAAGCCCTGCTTGAATCCTTCGAACGCGATAAGCAACACAGACAGGACGCCCTTGAAGACGTACGGGAAGTCAAAGCGTCCGCAGTACGGATGGTCGGCTGGGTTGCCGTCATCGGCGGTGCCCACACCGACGAACTCGGCTACGACCCCGACTCGGAGAAGCCTGCCGTCAGCGCAGTCGTCGCCGAACTAGAACGCCTCGGGTTCACCGTGGACGACAGACAAACCGCAGGCGTCGGCTACGACCTATACGCCCGCAACCCCCACACCCGCGAACAACGCCTCGTCGAAGTCAAGGGACTCAAAGACGGGCTCCGTGCCATCTGGCTCGAACAAGACGAATGGGGCCAAGCCCAACAACGCAAGAACGACTACTGGCTGTACATCGTCGACATCGGTTCCGACGCCTCGATGACCGCTCGCATCGGACTGAGTGAAGTAGCCAACTCCAGTGCGTGTATTCCATACGGCGCAGGCCCAAACGCGTTAGCCGCGATCGCTTCACACGCCAACAGCCAGAACACCAGGCCAAGTGCCGTGATAGCCAGCGTTTGAAATGTTTTCTCTCGCCACAGGGCTACTGTCGAACCAAAACTTCCTGCAGCCAAAGCTGTCAACAGCGTGACTAGAAACACCCGGAACACTTGGGGAAAAGAGATCCCGCCAAACAGCACCAAGAACGCAAACACGGGCAGTCCGGCCAACAACATCACCAGAACTTGCAGCAGGCTGGAAAACAGTTTGCCCAGGACAAGCTCGCTGTTATTCAATCTTGTCAGCAGCAGGAGAATCAGCGTCTTGCGATCTTTTTCCTGAGCGACAGCGCTGGCAGTCGACAGCGCGGCGATAAACGCAACTATCGCCAGCTGCAGCGGACCGAGTATCTGAAAAAGTGTCAGTCCGAATCTCGCCATGTCGTCAATATTGCGAATCGTCTGCGTTCCCGTCATCACAAGCCACGCGGTGCACATCACGCCGAACAGGACACTCGCATAGACCGAGCGGTACAGAAAGAGTTTTGGACGGCGCGGAGCCGTGATCAATTCTCGAGAGAAAACCGGGCCGACGAACAACTGATGACTCCGAATCGGGATTTGACTTGCCTACCCCACGATTATAGGGATAAGCGACGTGCATTGGCTATGTCGGAAGCTCAACAGTCCGAAATGTAGTTTCGCACGATGCTTTCGGGCGTATTGCACCCTTTTGGTGTCCCGCCGAGCACAGTTCGACGAGGTACGCAGCGTTGTGCGACCAGCTTTCCGCCGCCGCAGAAAATCCTTGCATTCGCGAAGGGGCCCGGTTACTTTGGGCGAAAGCGTGTCTACCTGGGATTGGTATTTGGAGGTCATATGATGAAGTGCAATTGTTGGCTGCTGGTTGCAGTCGCGGCAGCGTTGCTAACGTCATCCGTAGCGATTGCGGACGACGTCGGAGCGGAACTGCCGCTCTTTGATGGAGGGCAGTTGGATGGTTGGTCGGGCATTCAAGCAATGTACGGCCACGAGATTCCAACAGGGCACAAGGTCGATAGCGTCAAATGGTACGCTGCAGACGCTCGTGAGTTCGAGGTTGAAGATGGCCTGTATCACGTTGCCCCGGTGATTATTCGGCAAGAGAACGGCAGTGTTGATGAAGGCGAAGGTTCCTTTACCGTGATCTCGGTGGGCCCAACATATACACCTGAAACCGCAGGTGAGCAAGAATTCAATTGGGGCAGCTGTTCGATTCCGGATGATGGGCAACTCTATCATCCAGGCATGCTCCAATGGCAAGATGGAACCAACAACACTGACGGAGGGATCATTGCCTTCGGTGGTGCCGATGGTGCAGGCATGCACTTCTTTGACGTGGATACGACGAGCTTTACTCCAGATGATCTTGGAAATGTCGAGGCCGGGTTGGAGCTTCGCACTCTGCCGATTCACACTTCCGCTTTTGGTGGCCGAAGTTATCAGGTGAATTTTGGAACAAGCGCTGGTGGCGATGTATGCAAAACGCCAGAACCTCCTCCGCCTCCACCGCCGCCAGCGGAAGGCTTCATTGGTGCGCAACCGCCTTTGGAAACCGGAAGCGTTGACGGTTGGTCCGGAATCCCTGTGATGTTTGGGCACGAGCTGCCTGCAGGTGAAACCGTCGACTCTGTCCAGTACTACGCGGAAGACGGTCGGTTTCTGGAAGAAGCATTCGCAGTCGTACCGCTAATCGTTAAGCAAGAAGATGGCGACGACGAGGGATTGGGCTTTTTCAGCATTCAGGAAGTCGGGCCAATCCACATCACAGAGAATGCAGGTGAAAACACGGTTGCATGGGGTAGTAGCCCAATTCCGGACGATGGAGAACTCTATCATCCCGCGGCTCTCCAATTCCAAATTGACGTGGATGATGCAGCCGGAGGAATCATTGCGTTCGCTGATAGTGGCGGCGAAGGAATGCACTTCTTCAATGTCGACACTTCTTTCTACGTTCCTGAAGACGGTGATATTGGAGAAGTTGAGGCTGGTTTGGAGTTAAGCGATTTGCAGACGCATACTTCTGGCTTTGGTGGACGCGCCTATCAGCTAACGTTCCAAATGAGCAGTGCCGGTGGAGGATTGCCTGGCGATTTCAACGGCGATGAAATGCGCACGGCTATTGACATTAACGAACTCGCTGCGGCCGTTCGGGACGGAAGTACAGAATCGAAGTACGACTTGAACGAAGATGGCAATGTCACTGGCGCTGATCACACATTTTGGGTCAAAGACATCAAGACAACGTGGGTCGGCGACTCCAACCTAGACGGCGAATTCAACAGTACGGACTTTGTGACTGTGTTTGCAGCCGCAAAGTACGAAACAGGTAACACCGCCGGCTGGGAAGAAGGTGACTGGGATGGCGACGGCAAGTTTGACAGTAGCGATTTCGTCGTCGCGTTTAGCGATGGCGGCTATGAGCAGGGACCGATTTGGGACACGCCAGTGGTGCCCGAACCGTCCGGCCTCGCGTTATTTGGCGCCGCATTGTTGCTGTTGATGCGGCGTAAACGCTGAACGCAGACTTATTGTTCAACGTAAAAGGACGCTCAATCGCGAGCGTCCTTTTTTTATGGTTCCACGTCTGCGAAAACAAATCTACGATGCGGGCTGCGCAAATCACCGGTACTCGCTTGCCAAAGCGTAAGACGAGGCGTCTCATTTTTAACGTTACCCAAAGCACGCTTCACAGCTCACGACAGAACAGACGGCCAACATGGAATTCTTGCTCGATCCCGAAATCGCATTTCTGAATCACGGCTCGTTCGGTGCTTGCCCGAAAGCAGTTCACGACGAATATCAAGCCATTCAACGACACTTAGAACGTCAGCCCGTCGCTTTTTTGCAAAGACATCTGCCAGAGCTGCTGCTGGACGCGAGATCGACTATGGCCGAATTCGTCGGCGCTGATCGAGACGAAATTGTCTTCACGCCAAACCCGACTTTTGCTGTGAACGCGATCGCGAGATCCTTGAATCTTGGCCCCGGCGACGAGCTGTTGACATCAAATCACGAATACGGTGCCTGCTCGAACGCGTGGCGGTTCATGCAAGAAAAAACAGGATTCGCGATCGTTCGCCAGTCCATCGATTTACCGGTCAACACTGAAGATGACATCGTCGAGCAGATCTGGACCGGCGTAACCGAAAACACAAAGGCCATATTCTTAAGTCACATCTCGTCGCCAACAGCACTGACGATTCCAGTTGAAGAAATCTGTCGCCGAGCAAGACACCGTGGCATCACGACGATCATCGATGGAGCCCACGTACCAGGCCAAATGGATTTGGACCTAACGAAAATCGGCGCCGATGCGTACGTTGCGGCTTGTCACAAGTGGCTGTGCGCACCGAAGGGCTCGTCGTTCATGTATGTCAGTCGCGAACTTCAACCGGCAATAGAACCGCTGGTTGTTGGTTGGGGATGGGGCGATTCCGAACGGAAGTTTCGATCCGGTTCAGACTTCGTCGACTACTTTGGATGGATCGGGACGCACGATCCGTCAGCGTATCTTGCCGTTCCGGCCGCGATCGAATTCCAAGCAAATCACGACTGGCCAAGCGTGCAGTCTCGTTGCCACGATCTTGCCGTACACGCGGTTGAACTCGCCAGCGAGCTACCGGAAGTCAAACGCGTCCATGCAAACGAATTCTTCCGACAGATGGGACTGATAGAAATCTCGAGCGATTCCAACGAAACTCTAATTCAGCAACGGTTGATTGACGAATTCCTTGTGGAGGTTCCGGTAATCCGCTGGCAGGATCGAGTGTTTATCCGGATCTCGGTTCAGGCGTACAACACGCAAGAACACATCGAACGGCTCATCACCGGATTGCACGCGTGCTTGCGAAAATCTGCCTAAACTTTCGCGTGACAGCATCGCCTGCTGATGCAATCATGGCACTGGTTGTAGTTCGCTCGCATTGTTCAAGGCCAAGATTAAAACCGGTTTAGAAAGAACCTTAATGTCCACTCCTACGTCGGTAATTTCCGAGAACCCGAAGTAGGCTCTCGTTTTGAGAGCGAGCGAATCGGATGGCCTGCCATTTGACCAGCTACTCTCCACCGCGCAACGCGGTGGAATCGTCTTCAAAAGAAACCAGTAGTCACGGATGAATCTCCAGCAAAACCAAGACGATCGTCGGCGCAAATCGTCACCAGCCGGAGTCCGCACGCTCGCTTGTGTTTTTTTCGGAATTGTCCGACGAAATGCAAGCGGTGTTGCGACGATCTGCATCTTCATGATGGGGACGCTTTGCGCCGGGCAGACGCTCGACTTGAGTGACAATCAACAGCCCGTTCGCATATATCGTTTGCCTCCGACCGACGTTGACGACTCCGGCAAAGCGCCACGCGTTGAAGAAATCACATCCGCTGGCGAGCTCGAATTCACGTCTAATAGCACCGCGATGGAATGCGAAGGTCATGCAGGTGGCATTGTCGATGAGTACTATTCTGATGATTCCGTATGGAACGGAGGATCGGAACGCGGGTTTATCCGATCAATTGTAGCTGACCACGAGGCGTTCTATTCCCGCCGTAATCTTGGCGACGTCGCTCTGGTGGTAGCGGTTGGTGGATTGATGGCCAACACGAACATCGACCGTTTCGTGACATTTGATCTCTATCACGAAAACGTCCGCAATGCCAATTCGGATGAGTGGCTTGAAAACTTGCACAAGCCGAAGTTCTTCGGCGACGCCTATCATGCGATTCCGGTCTACGGAGCTGCTATGTTGGCCGGCAAGTTGTTCTCGCAACAGGAGTCAACGCAACTGATTGGCGACTGGGGCGATCGCTCGTTTCGCACGCTGTTGGTCGGAGGTCCGCCCGTTCTTGTTTTGCAGCAACTGACTGGTGGATCCAGGCCCGGTGAACAAGACTACGGATCGCGATGGCGTCCCTTTGCCGACGACAACGGAGTCAGCGGGCATAGCTTTGTCGGCGCCGTTCCATTTCTGTCCGCAGCCTATATGACCGACAACAAGATTCTGCGACGTACGCTCATAGCCGCGTCAACCTTGCCGGCCATCTCGCGGTTGAACGACGACGCACACTATGCGTCGCAAGCGATGATGGGCTGGTCACTTGCATTCTTTGCGGCAAACGCAGTGAACAATACCGAGCTACAGAACTCGCCGTTACAATTCAGTGTCACCACACTCAACGGTTCACCCCAACTTGGCGTCACGTATGACTGGTAGTTCTATGGCAAGTAGGTAGTCGTCTGCCGGAAGACGCCGTCGATTTGCTGCACTGCGCTTGAGCTTCGAAGTAAATCGTCACGATCATGCAGCGCGCCCGCGACTGCAGAGTTCGACATAGGGCGTGGCGCCGACGCGGCTATGTAGGCGCCAGCTTGGAACGCGGCGATCAAGTCAGCTGTGCCGAACTCTCCATCGCAATTCCAGTCGCCTGTTGCCCATGTCGAGTTGCCGGTGATGCCGTCTTCGTACTGTGCGGCCTGGAACACCGTCGTCAGATCGCCAGTGTTGAATTCTCCATCCAGATTCGAATCACCGAAGTACGTATTCATGATACTTTGGACCCAATGCTGGCGATCTTGCTCGTCAACGGCGCCGTCGCTCGTCAAGTCCAATGATGCCGACGCTTCCGAAGTGCGGATTGAGCTAGACAGAAAATCGATGTCAGCGGCGTTCAGCAGGCCGTCATTGTTGAGGTCTCCGTACAAGCTTGCTTCGCTGAACCGAAGATTATCGAGCGCGACGTACAGCGGGGTGTTAATACCGAACTCGCCAACGTCCGTCGAATCGAACCCTAACTTGATCGACTTCGCGCCCGCGAGCGATCGGAGATCCACTTCTTGCCACGTTTCGACACGATAGTCGTTTGCAGAGTCAAGCCGGTAATCGGCCAACACGAACTCAACAACTCCGATTTCAGACCCAGTGCCGCCAAAGCCTGACATTCCAGTGAACTCTACGGTGAAGAAATCGGGATCGTCGCCGGACACGCCACCAAACTTCTTCGAGAATTCATTGCCGTTTTCGATCGTTGATTCGGCGTAAATCGTGTTAGTGACGTCGGCCGAAATTGGAGTCTGTGCGTCGGGCACGTCAAAGAACAGCGCGTCGCCACTGAAGCCGACCGCGTACGTCCGCGAGCCACCTGCTCCTGATCCCGTGACGGAAGCATACTGATTGCTGAAAGTCCCGTTTTCGACGTCACTGACCGTGGAGTAGCTCCAACCGTTCCAGAATCCTCCGAAGTCAGATGAGTAAGAATTGCCAAAGTGAACTCCGCCGCTGTCCCATCCTGCTGAGTTCGTTGTTCCATTTCTGTTACCGTTGAAGTAACTGCCTGTTTCCCCGGTGGCGGTGAAGACGGTTAGGTCTTCAAAATCGACGGTCAACGCATGAACACTTTGCGTGCCAGCTAGTGTTGCAAGCAGAGCGGCCACCGCCAAAACTGCCTCGATATTGTTCCATCGCCTGAAGCCAATCAATGAACGAGAACGACGTTGCGTGGACATCAAAAATCCTTTCAGCGCAGCCGGAGCGTGTCGCGAACTAGTGCGCGCCTTCACACAGTCTGACTTCAGCTGCAATTGGGCAGCGGTTCGTCCCTCGCGAATCGCAAACCGAGTGGCAAACTGGTAGGTCTTCTGACTTCTGTCCCGAGCAAACCGCCTTCTCGCCTAACGGCAATGGCAAAAGAATGGCATGCTCTTCAAAACAGACACAGCGGCGGGGCCGTCCCGGAATTTCACCGGAGTTCCCTGTTCGCCAATCCCTAACGCAGGCGATTGGCCACCAGTTCACAATTATGCTTCGCGTAATCTAGCCAATAAGACCACGTCGTCAACTAGATATGGATAAGGAATCTGAAAACGCAAAAAACGTCGGCATCATTTGATGGATTGCATCCAAATCCAAGCTGACGCTAAGGCACTGCACGCGATCTAACTTTCACGCAATCCGGCTTGATCGGCAGCGTCTTCCAAGAAGTAGTTAAGATCCATCTGCTCGTCGGCGTGCAGTACATCATACGCGTGAGCGGCGCTTCTGGCGTTGTAAAGCTGCTCAGCCAAGTTCGTGTCGCGAGTGATTGCGGTTGCGAAAGCCGACAAGATTTGCAGATGACGTTTGCGTTCCACTTCCGGAGTCGCCAACAACAGCACAGCACGGACTCGATGGCCATCGGCTGCATCAAAGTCGAGGCCTTTTTTGCTGATCCCCAACACTCCGCGCATTTCAGCCCCCTCGTCCAATATCGCGTGCGGGATCATGAGCCCTTCGCCAACGCACGTCGTCTCTAGGTTCTCCCGGTCCAGGACTCGCTCGACGAATTCGTCCTGCGTGATTTCCAGTTGCGATGTCTTGTACAGCAATGCGGAAAGCGTTCGAATCACTTCTTCCTTTGTGTCCGCCGTTAGCCCAATTTGGATTCTTTGTTCCTGCAAGAAGTCAAGCAAACGAGCTCGATCTTTTGAGCTTTCTCCTGATCGATTCAATGCGAAACGAGTCGCGCTTGGCCCAAGTAGTTGATTGACTGCCAGCGCCGCCAAGCCAACCGTATTCACTAGCGATTTTACGTCGTCACTAAACCCAGAACTGTCACTAGCGACGAGCAGAATCAAGCCAACAGCGACGCCACCGTGTGGGAGCAAGGCGATCCCCAGATTTGCGCGCACACTTGCCGTGACATCCGCAAGCGTCATTGCAACATAAGCTCCGACGCACTTGCCGATCAGCCTGGCCACAAAATACAAAACAACTAACCCTGCCGCTGTCGGGACGAGACTGAAATCGAGACGCATTCCTGCGAACGTGAAAAACAACGCGAATAAAACACCACTAATCGATTTCAAATATGCTTCACAGGAGCGCACCAGATCGTGCCTAAGATTTGTCACGATAATTCCCGCGAACGTGCAAGCGAGGATTCCTCCGGATGTTCCAAATCCGGCGGCGAATCCCCAAGCGCCAAAAACCACGGCGACCATCGTCGGGCCTAAGAACGCCGGGCTAACTACCGTTCTGGTCAACAAAATCGCCACGAGCGAGCAGACGGTACCGATCGCAAACGTTACTCCAAATTGAACTCCAACACTTTGGATCGCATGCTGCCAGCCGAGCTTGTCGCCTAAAAACGTCGTGACAAACACGAACACGGCAACGGCAACCATATCGATCAGACCAATGGCTGCCAGCAGCGTTTTGGTGAGCACGCCTCGCGCTCGCGCCTCTTGCACGACCAGCACCGTCGTTCCAGGAGCTCCGGCAATGGCAATCGCGGCGAGCAGAATCGTTGGCTCTTTCGTCATCACGTCGCCGCGGCCGATCAACCCCGCACCAAAGAACAGTATTGCCGCGACAATAATTGGCGTGAGAATCGCCTCGCCTAACAGCAATAGCGTTATTCGCCGCCCAGTATTGCGCAGGCTGGCGAAGTACAAGGTCGCGCCGACTGTAAACGCGATGAATCCCAATACGAAGTGCATGTACGGTAAGAACGCATCCAAGCACTTGGGGTCGACCGACGTGTCCATCCCAGGAAGCTTTAGTTGCCGTAAAACGATTCCGGTCGCGATCCAGCCGGTCACTTTCGGCAATCGAATGGCTGCGAATACTTCACCCCCGATGATGCCAGCGACCAAGACGGTCGCCATGTTCAACAGTGGATCGTCGTAATGCAGGTCTTTTAGGAAGTCCATTAACTACTCGCGGCACCCTGGATCGCAATTTCGGTGAGATAGCAGCAAAAGAGTACCGTACGGTTGGACTCAAACCAACAGCGCATCCGGTTTTTCGCAGCCAATTCGGAAGAAAGCCACAAACTCGTGACACATTTGTGCGTGATTCGGGACTTAGTCACGAGTCGCAGATAAATGCCACAGAGTTTTTGAGTTGCGAGCGTCGATCGCGACACAGTCCCCGAAATGCAAAGCTGGCGGCTCGCTTCCGCTCGACCACCAGCCCCCCATCACCGCGACGTGAGTTAGCGCACGTTCGAATTCCTTCTACGCCGCTCGCCGTTTTCCGAGGGACGATCGTTCGGCTAGTGCGCCGACATCTGCGTGCGACAGGCACTTCGCATGGTTGTCTGAATCGGCCACAAACACCTCGGCTTTGTCTGCCAGCATGCGAGGTACGTAAAACCAAGCTTCTTCCATCACTGCTTCGCTCGCAGAGACAATGACTAGCTCGGTGCCTGTAAGCGTATTTGCAAAACGAGCCAACCCGACGACCGGATCGCCTGGAATCAACCGTACCTTGACTCGATCGTCAGACAACCGTTTATGCATTTCCTTGAGCGAAAATGGGATCTGATTTTTTGGCCGAGCTTCAAAAAGGTCGATGCCGGCATACGAAAGCTTTGGCGACGTCGCGTATCTCGCAGCAGTCATCAACAGCGAAGACGTAAACTCAGGGCATCGCATTCCAATTTCCACAATCGATGCGATTTGCTTCGTTTTGATAGCTCGAAAAATCGCGCGATCGCTCTTAGGCTTCGCAAAATGTGCAAGATATAGATACTTCGTCCAACCAATCGGAGTCACGACATCAGTCCCTGAAACGCCTCGGTCATCAGCAACCACCAACGTGGCGGTTGCACGTCCATCTGTAGACGTCGGCATGACGCAGGTTTCAGCTTTACTTTGTCAGATAGGATTCCAATCAGGCAAACCGTCAACATGCCTGCAGTGCTGTCGCTGCCGCTGGGTGTTCGCAATCGCCTGCGCAATGCATCGCGAGCCTACGTGAGTTCCGGCATCGGTTGTGCGTGACCTTCGACCAAATACTGCGGTCGTCCAGTGAGATCTGGAATGGTGGTATTCGTGACGTCGATGCCTAAATTGTGATAGAGCGTCGCGAACAGCTCGCCGTACGTAACGGGACGAGAGACCGCTTCGCCAGCAAGCCGATCTGTGGCGCCAATCGTTTGGCCTGTCGCCATGCCTCCTCCAGCAAGCAGCGCGCAGTTCACGTTTGGCCAGTGGTCGCGGCCGATCGCGGCGCTGATTTTCGGTGTGCGACCAAACTCACCCATCACGATAACCGTGCAGCCTTTGTCGAGACCCCGATCGTGCAGGTCCTCGACCAAGGCGCTCAGGCACTGATCAAACACAGGAAAATCTTCCGCTTCTCGAGTGAAAATAGAATTGTCAACGCGACCTTCTGTGTTCCTGCCTCCATGCCAGTCCCATTTGCTGTAGTTCAGCGTGACGACGCGAGCACCGGCCTCAATCAGTCGCCGCGCCATCAGCAGGCTCTGCGGAACTCGAGGAGCACCATTGCTGTCCATGAAAACTGTTGGGTCACCTGTGCCGTAACGTTCGATGACTCGGGCGGGTTCTTTGGTAATGTCGAGAGCGTCGGCCATCTTTGACGATGTCAGCAAACCAAACGCTTGCTCCGTAAAAGTATCCACCGCACGCATCGCTCCGCCGGAGTCGATGTTCCGACGGATGTTATCGAATCGATTCAGCAGAGACTTGCGATCTTCCATGCGATTGACGCCCAAACCTTGGAAGGCCATGTCATCGCGAGTCTTGCCCATGATCGCGCTGAACGGATTCGCCCTTGGACCGAGAAAGCCTGCCCCTGGCTCGTTGTACGGCGGGTGGGTGCAGGTGTAGCACAGGCTAACAAACGGCGGAACACTCGTGTCCACAGGCCCTTCGAGATTCGCCACGGCCGAACCGAACTGGGGCCAACCGCCTGCGGGCTTCGGCAACTTAGGATCATGCCCGTTGTAGACCTGGATCGCGTCGTGGTCTGCCTAGCTACCAACAATCGAACGCACAATCGCCAGTTTGTCCGTGATCTTGGCAAGACGCGGCAATGCTTCGCAGATCTGAATGCCAGGAACGTTGGTAGAGATCGGCTTCCACGGTCCGGCAAATTCGGCCGGTGCATCCGGCTTCAAATCAATCATGTCCTGATGTGGAGGACCACCGACCAGATAGATGAGAATTACTGACTTGTGTGACGAGCGAATTCCGGATGCCGCCTCGGCACGCAGTAGCTTCGGTAAAGTGAGGCCGCCTAGTCCGAGCGCGCCCAATTGCAGGAAGCCTCGGCGAGGGAGCTTATGGGATTGCAAGTTATCCATGATAGACTTCGCTGGGAGTGGGCGGGTCAGTTTCGCTCGACATTGTCTTCAACATAGCCGCGCCGGTCAACTGAATTCTGATGATGTCAGCGCCTGTGCACGCAGAAAAACTGTTTCTCGCAACTTGGTTTTTGCGTGGTGCCACGAATCAGCATGAGTGGCCGCGTTCTAGTCGGTGTCTAACCCCGAAACCAATTCGCCAAAATCCCATTCAAGGGCGCCGTCGACAACGAGCGTGTGGCCGCTGATGTAGTCGGCGTCGGAACTCGCCAGATAAACAAACGCAGCAGCGATTTCCTCCGGCCTGCCAAGCCTCTTCCATGGGAGCTTTTGTGATGCCGCCTGCAATTGTTCTTCATCGATAAACGTTCGCTCATTCGCAGTATCGATCCAACCCGGATTAACTCCGTTCACGTTAATTCGGTGCTTGGCCAATTCGACAGCGAGCACTCGAGTCAATTGCTTGTTGGCGGCTTTGCACATGGAGTACACGCCGTGACACTTCACCGCGATGTCCGCGTGCACGCTCCCGTTGATCAGAATTCTTCCACCAGGACGACCACTTTTTGTTTGCTCGACCATTTGCTGCGCCGCGAGCTGACACGTGTGGAAAACTCCGTACATGCAAGTGTTGACGATCCGCTGAACGTCTTCCCACTCCGATCGAATGATTGGCAACTTCACGTTGACGGCTGCATTAGCAACAGCGATATCGATGTGGCCAAAATGCTTGACTGCTGCATCGAACGTGTTGATCACTTGATCTCGGTCGCCCACGTCTGCATAGCAAATGAGTGCTCGCTGCCCGAGTGCTTCAATTCGCTGTTTCGTTTCTTCGGCAGAATTCGCTTTGGCCGATTCGCTTGGAACTCGACCATTGATCACGATATCGGCGCCTTCCTTTGCCATAGCAATCGCCGTCGCTTGCCCGATTCCCTGCGTCGATCCCGTTATCAATGCGACTTTACCAGTAAGTTTTCCGTCCGTTGTCATGTCTGTTCCTTTAGCGCTGTACGAAATAAAGCCGTCACCATGCTGTCCAGCCACCGTCGACCGTGATGTTTTGTCCCGTGACGTAGCTAGATGCGTCGCTCGCGAGGAAGACGATCG
>JAGQPC010000109.1 GCA_020426925.1 Planctomycetales bacterium
AAACGCGACAGCCTCTCGCGACGTTACGGATTCACGAGCAACGGCTTAAGCGTCCGGCGAGCGTCTGGCGCAAACGTACTGGAAGTCATGCGAGGAATTCGCAAGGCAACCGACGATTTGAACAACGGGCTGCTAAAGCGACTCGACCTGGAACTCTTCCAGTACTACGACGAAACCGAATACATTCGCTCTGCCATTGGCCTCGTGCAACAGAATATCTTTGTCGGCCGCGCGCTGACTGTCATCGTGTTGCTTCTGTTCTTGCACTTAGGCCGGAGAACGCTGCTCGCCGTTCCGCTGATCGCCGCTAGTGCTGTCGCGACAGTCGTGGTTTCTCCATGGTTTTTTGTCGTTACACTAGCTTTGATGATTGGCGCCGGAATTTGGTTTGGCCGAGGCGCACTGGTCGTCGGCATGGCGATTCCAGTTAGTGTGGTCGGAACATTTCTCTTGCTGGGATTGATGGGACGTTCACTGAACGTCATCAGTCTGGCGGGACTCGCGTTCGCCGTCGGAATGCTGGTGGACAACGCGGTCGTCGTGTTGGAAAACATCTATCGTCGGCGACAGATGGGTGAACGTGCTCTTACCGCCGCTTCTGTCGGAACCGCAGAGGTCGCAGGCGCAGTAGTGGCGTCAACCCTAACGACCATCGCAGTATTCGTACCGGTTTTGTTTGTTCAGGAAACGTCTGGCCAGTTGTTCCGAGACATCGCGTTAGCCATCAGCTGCGCTGTCGGATTGTCGCTGGTCGTTTCGTTCACGATGATTCCGACAGCAGCCGCTCGCTTGTTTGCCGCAGGAGAGTTCGACGCTGGCGAAAACGATTTTCATCGAGAAGCTGGAACAAATGGATCGTCGAACGGTTTTGCTCGTCGAAACAAATCGCACCGTATTGTGCGTTCGATCGCAGCGATTGGTTTTGGATTTTCAGAACTGGTAGCTAGAGCGAATCGCTGGGTTTTGTCTCATCGGCTTCGATCCATTTGCCTAACCGGTGCAATGGTTTTGGCATCCGTTGGCCTCACGTATTTACTGTGGCCAAAAGTCGAATACTTGCCCGCGGGCAATCGCAATTTTGTGTTTTGCATGCTTTCGCCTCCGCCGGGCTACAACATCGAACATCTGATGGAGATGGGGGAGCAGCTGGAAAACGACTTGAGACCCTATTGGGATGTCGACCCTGACAGTCCGGAGGCTGCGGAACTCGATTATCCGCCGATTGATTACTACTTTTATGCCGTCCGAGGAACTTCCGTTTTTATTGGCCTGCGCACGGCGGATCCAGCGCGAATTCGCGAGCTGATTCCGCTGGCCGCAGAGGTCGGATCGCAGTTTCCCGGTACTCGTGCGATTGCAAAACAGTCGAGCCTTTTTGAACGGGGCATCACCAGCGGTCGAAACATCGATATTGAAATCACAGGTGGTGACCTGCACAAACTGATCGAAACAGGACGACGGGTACTTGCTGATGTCAAGCGAGTCATCCCCGATGCTCAAGCGATGCCCCAACCAAGCCTAGACCTTTCCAGTCCTGAAATCCACGTTCAGCCAAAGTTGGTGGAATCGTCGGAGATGGGCGTCAACGCTTCGGAGCTTGGGTACGCGGTCGACGCGTTTGTCGATGGTGCGTATGCAGGCGACTACTTTGTTGATGGCGACAAGATCGACCTGACGATCATCGGTAAGAACGCATCCGAACGGCGCACGCAAGGAATCCTGTCGATTCCCGTTGCGACTCGAGCTGGAGAAGTCGTCCCGCTTTCAGCGCTGGCAGATATCAGTTACAGCAGTGGTCCAGAAGCGATTCACCGGCGCGAAAAACTTCGCGCGATTACCATTTCGGTTTCTCCACCGCTAACGATGCCTTTGGAAGAAGCGATGCAACTGATCGACGGCGAAATTATCTCCAAGTTGCACGACGAAGGATTGCTCGACGGCGACACGATGATCACGATGTCGGGAACCGCTGACAAACTGCGGCAGGCATGGGACGCTCTTCGCTGGAATCTGCTTTTGGCGCTCGCGATTACGTATCTGCTCATGGCCGCACTCTTCGAATCGTGGCTGTACCCATTTGTGATTTTGTTCAGCGTTCCGCTGGGAGCAGTCGGCGGCGTACTCGGCCTTTGGGTTTTGAATTTCTTTGTATTTCAAGCACTCGATGTTCTGACAATGTTGGGCTTTGTGATTTTGATCGGCACTGTGGTCAACAACGCGATTTTGATTGTGCACCAATCGCTGAACTTCATTCGAGAAGGGATGGATCCGCGAGTCGCCGTTCCAGAAAGTGTTAAGACGCGTATTCGTCCGATCTTCATCACGACGACAACTACCGTCCTTGGACTATTGCCGCTGGTTGTATTCCCTGGCGCCGGAAGCGAGCTCTACCGGGGACTCGGTGCCGTCGTGCTTGGTGGTCTGCTCGTGTCGACCGCATTCACGCTATTTCTCGTACCGGCAGTATTTATTTTGATGATGGACGCCAAGTCCGCCATTGCCAATGCCTTGTGGCCGCAATCGACAGCCGCACCGACACAAGCTCCAGTCTCTGCAGAATCACTGCTCCGCCCGTCCGCGCCAAAACTGCGTCGATCGCAGCGCGTTAAATGAAATTGGTGGCGCGAGTCGCCGCAGTCGTGTAGGTTGGGTCCTTGCGTAACGCGACAGCCGTTCAAGGTGGACGACCTTGCCATTTGGCCGAGCGATAGCAATTGGACGACATGATCGTTAGTGTTAGTAAGTCCTTCACGCAACGTACGAGTCCTTGACGCGATGCTTTCTTGCGTACTGAGAATTGAGATCGCAACAAATGAACACGACAAATCCCAATCGTTCGCCACACGGTGTGCAAAAACAGCCGCGGATTGGCAGCTCGTCGATGATTGCCGTCAACGTGCTGTACCACGTATGCCTTTTGTTTCGGCCGAAGGTCTGTGGTTCTGGAATTATTCTCGACAGTTGGTACTTTGCAGCCGCGTGTCTCGTACCTCCGGCAGCAGTCACGCTTGATGCCATCCTGTATCGGAAGAGATTCTTTCCAACAGTGCCTGTTGCGTTCCTGTTAGCTTTTCTTCATGGCGTACTGATCATCGAAGCACCGAAGAGCGTGTATAGCACTGAAGATATTGCAAACCAATTGTGTTGAACGACGTTTGCACAGAAAAATGCGAGGTTAATGATCATTCTTTCTCTAACGATCGATGTGTTGAATTCGCCAGTTTGTCTTGTTGCCAACTCGCACCCATGCAGATGTTTCACCGTAGACTCGACAACCGCCAATATGCATGCCAGGGGCTTCGCAAGGAGACTCGAGACCTTTCTTCCGAATGTTCTGGCCGTGAGCAGTAAGTCAGTAAGCGACAGTGGCCAGCTGATTCACACCTTCTCTGAGCTGTGATGCCAACACCGACTGCGATTTGTGCTTCAACCACTGTCGCAATCGGAACGCGACCAATCGAGCTGGACACCACGCCGCAATTGAGTATGTCTCAATAAACCGGGCGACGACATCGTAAGATCGCGACCAAGCGTCGGTCGACAATGAGTCGAATATGAATTGGTCGATATCGTTCAACTTCAGTTGCTTTCGGACTAGACGCGGGAAGAATCTGCCGTATTCGTTGCATACGCCTTGAAGCTCAGGGTACGATCGACTTCCCGTACGGCGTGCGTTGTCAAATTCGACTGGTGAAGACGCACTAAACTTTTTCCATAGGCTCCCGCCGGCATGAAACCGTTCGAAACCTATCTGTGCGAGCCGACTGAATGCTCGTTCCAGCAGGCCTTCCCCATGTGAGTCGATGACATCGTGGTCAACAAGATGATGCTCAGACTCCGGTGTTCGCGAGTCTGCCAACCAAATGCGTTCGTACGCTACGTTGCTATATTTGAGTGCGTCCAAAGTCCACCACAAACGGAGCCTATCGCTCCACGTCGGAGCAGACCACAACACGATTGGGGCATCGCTTGGGAATGAACTGAGTGCGTTCTCGATCTGGTGTTGAGCGTACACGCTAGTCGCATATGACTCATCAAGTGCTCGACGATTTTGACGAGCTTGCGACTTACTGGCTGCCGGCACGTCGAATTCGAATGAATTCCAATACTGCTGTCTCAGTGCGAGATGCTTTTCAGGAT
This sequence comes from Planctomycetales bacterium, assembly GCA_020426925.1. Classification (GTDB taxonomy): domain Bacteria; phylum Planctomycetota; class Planctomycetia; order Pirellulales; family Pirellulaceae; genus JAGQPC01. The sequence goes on from JAGQPC010000109.1 coordinate 4,141, forward strand.
CGGCGTCGCACGGCCCAAATGAAAGTGAATCTTGGAGTGGAATCGCATATTGAATTCCGGAAATGCAACCGAGCGTGCCAAAGGACGCGATGTGGACGGCGTCAGCAACGGATTCTGGCTTGATGTAACTGCGTCCGTGTGACATAGCTGCCCTCGTAACTAGTCCGCGACACGAGCAGCAGAAAACCAGATTGTGAGCTTGCGATAGTCTTCGTCGGAAATCTTGTCACGAATTTTGTCGATTTGTTGCATCTGCCAAGGTTCAATCAATCTAGCTTGTCCATCGATTGCTATGATTCGCAAATCTCGAAGCTGCCTGTTTTCAGTTGAGCTGTGAACGTTGAACTGAATTCGGTTTCCAAATCGCTGCCACATTCCATTTGCGGCTCCCATCTCTGCCAGGCATGACATGAATCTGCAATGAAATCGACTGTCTTCCTCTAGAGTAATATGCTGCACGAAGCCCAGATGGCCTAACGCATAGCTTCCACAAATTGGATCGGATTCAGCATAGCAAGCTTTTGGTTTGTTCGCCGGTCGCTGATTCGCATCGTCATCACTCTCCGGTCCAGGATACATGGCCAAAACGAACAATAGAAACACAAGCTCGCATATTCGTTTTGGCATCTAGACCTCGTCTGGCACAGCAGCTCAAAGGTATTCCAAGAGTGAACCGTCTCGCTCGTCAACCTTGTCCAGATATCGGTACCGCGTTAGCTGGCCTTGATTTTCAGTGATCACTCCTGCCACGATGCTGGCACCGCCAGCTATTACATCAGCCACACTTATGCACGATGGCTTAAAAAGAGGAACGGACGCCAATCCTTCGCTGTTGAAAGGCTTCGCCGTGTTTTACATTGAACGAAAAGTAATTGTACTAATTGCAGGTTGGGTTACGCCAAGTCTTTCAAGATGCGAACGTCTCTCACTAGCCAAGCAATTCTCGTCCGACCTAATCATCGCTGCATTTCGCTTCACCCAGCAACGGTCTTTAGAACAACCCACAAACAAAAGGCAAAGCGACCAATTTAAAATGATTGATCGAAGCCAGCGAATCGAATTATCGCAAGATCTTCGACGACTCGTGACAGGACGAATGACCAATGATGAGTTCGACGACGTGTGCTACGATCACTATGAGTCATCACCGGACGCTGCTGTTCGAGCGATAGCTAATTTTGGCTACGGCTTGTATAGCGACCGTATTTTTCCGTACCCTCTTCGAGGGCCTGACAAGGTGTCGCGGAACGACCGCCGCATGGCTGCTCGCTGCATACTGTTCTTGCGTTCGGACCACGAGTACGAGTGGCCGCTCGCCCCCGTGAATTTGAGGCTGAATGTTCTGATAGAGCTATTCTGCAGCTTAGGATTGTACGGAGGCGTTGCCATGCTGATCGTCTGTTCTGTTTTGGGCGATGGCGGTCATGCATTTGCTGCGCAACTTGGAATCCCGAGTGCGATTGCTTTGGCGATTAGTACATGGCTACTTTTCGGGTCCAAACGAACCGAAACCCCGGAGTTGAATGACTCGAAAGAAATGGGCGATTGGGAAGTATGGCCGTTCTTTCGTGACACCGACCTGGCGAAAAAACGCTCGCAGGAACGAGGGGCCACCGAAACGCAGTCTAGCATCCGTGGCTAATTAACAAGACGGTAACCGGCTGCGAACGCGACTCGTGCCGCAGCAAACAGAACAGCAAAAATGATTACATCTACTGCGACTAAGACGATTAACGATTGGGGCCACTGAAACAGGTGATCCGAAGGGCCGTACAGCTGAATTCCAAGTACTAGAACCGCAGTGACAATCGACCACACCGAAAACGTGTGGTCACTTCGAAAACTCAGCAACAACAGTGGTTCTAGATAAATTGTCGAAATCAAGAGGACACTCGGAATCGGATACACACCAGGAACTCGCCAGAGAAGTTGCCCTTTTGGAAAGTTGCCGTCAATAATTAGTTTTGTCAGCACGATTGTGAATGTAATAAATGCCACATCTGCAATCAAAGCCAACCAAGTGATCTAATCGACGAAGGGATCAGTACTGAAAGGCAAAGGAAATCATGAGCGAAGTAATTGTCATCTCATTGATATTCGCCTTGATTCTTGGGGTGTCGCTACTCCAGATTCGCCTAATTCGGCGGCAAAAAAGCAAAGTCGACGCACAGTCGCTCATAGCCCTCCAAACTACGGCCATTCTTGGTTCGTGCCTTGGGATCCTCGTTGAACACTCAGTGGTAGCGAGCGGACACGGGATCGGGGTCACGATGTCGGTTGTTGTACTGCTGACCTTGGTCTTTGGTTATTGCCTAATTGGACTGGCGGCAGAGCCCGGTTCTACATTCTTAAGCTCGATTGCCAAACGATGTGTTAAACAACGAACCGAGCAGCGATACTTGAGAGATGATGATTGAGTACAGATAACTGGCGGAGTCAATCAAAGTGTAGAAATCGACGAATCAGCTGTTGTGCTTTACTGTGTGCGACCGTGCTTCTTTTATGTTCATGCAACCGCAGTTGTCGGGAGCGTGAGGGTTTGGGCGAACCAATCAAAACGTTCTCTGAATCAGACGTCACCTCTGTGCACATTCCGGAATTCAGCGCGAGCAAGCACGTTTGGACGGACGTAGTTGTGCCCGGTCGTGCGAGTGCTGCAATCTTGTCCTGTTTCGCAACAGGAATACAAGAGTCGAACGCTCAAGCAGCAGCAGCAGAAGAAGAAGAAGAAGAAGAAGAAGAAGAAGAAGTTGCCAGCGAGTTTATTGGACGACTCGAATTGAGAATGAAGTCAGGGCATCATGTTGTGCTGACGGTGTATTATCGTTCGACAGATTCTTACGAATTCGAAGTCATTCACGGTGCAACGTTTGTTGGCAAGAGAATCGGAATGCGGGACGTGCAGGAGTTACTGGCGATAGTTGAAGAAACGGCGTCGAAATATGCCGAATAGCATTTCTAGCTCGCAGTCACATACCCAAACAGCTCATACCAGCACGCTAAAAGAGTGCGAATGCCATTTCGACGATTGCAGCAACGACAAGCGTCAACGTCGCATTTCCAGCTAGGACAGCTAGAAGGCATACGACTCGAGTGGGCACGTTGGAATGTCGAAACCATGACACAAACGAATCTATGTTGATGCCCCACACGACAAATGTCGCCAGCAACCACGCCAAAAACATTGTGCTGCCGTGCAAGGGCACAAAGGTGGAAAGCATCACGGTCTGCGCGGCGTTAACAATCGCGAGTTTCGCTTTGAAAACGGTAATCGGGGCTTCGATTGGGTCTCGTTCTTTTCCACAGCAGGGACAGATGTCACTGCTGAGACGAAAAGCTCGCATGGCAATCTGACTACCGCAGTGCCTGCATACAAAACATCGCTTAAAAAGTCCCATCAGGAGCCTAAGCTTCACGCCAGTTAACGGACGGTGAAGGGCAGCGTACCCAACATTGGATAACGCCACAGCAAACGCTTCTGCGCATGGACGAGTTTAACCCATGCTGCGTTACGCGGCAGACCGTCCGAGATGGAAGATCCATCCGTTGGCCAAGCAATTGCCGACGTCCGGTGCTTAGCTATGCGTTTTACACAACCGACAGATATCTGTGTAAACCCTAACGACTCTTGACAACGAACGTCTTCGGGATTTTATCGTGCCAGCCTCTCGGTCGGCTTCCTAGAAATGAAAACACTTCAAACGGAATGATTCTACAAAGCGTTCGACCAATGATCTGTTTGGTTGTTGGCTTTCCACCGTCTTCGCTGACGACTGTTGTACCTGTAACGAACTTTCCCAGAGTTTTCGCCGTTGTGGCTTCCAGCAAAGTGTAATAAACAAAATGAATTGTTAAACCAAACACGATGTCAGGAATGCTGCTAATAATCGCCTCTGCACCAATTGCCATGAGCGTAAAGCCGATGACAAAAGCGATGGCGTATTGAGCAACTTGATCGATGATGAGGTTCAGTAGCCTCGCGCCCTGCCCAGCCGGTTCAATATTCTGCCCCAAGGAGTCGTCGGGCACATATTCAGTCGCAGCTGGTGCTGCATATGGATTCTCTGACTCGGTCATGTATTCTCCTACCCTGAGTTCCTTGCGTTAGTATTGTACGTTGTGTCATCATCGTCTTCTTCACGCTAGTTCGATTTCGCGGGGCCACTGCTGGTAGGCTTCCCAGTAGGTTTTCTTGAGCGAGATTTCGTCGTCGTCGGCAGACGGTTGAATGCGCCCGTTCAGGTCGATTGCTCGCGAGACAATCGTGTGCTTGCCCGCCTTCATCTTGCCAAGATCAATCGAAAAGAAAACCCACGAAAATTTTGAGCGTGGCTCAGTGTGCAATTTAGCTGGCAGCCATTCGCCGTCGTCGACCTTGACTTCGACCTTGGCGACACCAGTGCCATCGTCCCACGCGGCGCCGTACGCTTTGACCGGGATGTCGTTTCCGTTGTTTTCAGTTTCGCCGCGAGTGACTCTCGCGATGATCGATTTCAGATTCATCCGATTGACCGACGTTTCCAAAAAGACGATTTCATCGCCTTGGCGTTGCCCTCGAACGGTAACGTAGTCTCGCCCCATGAACCGGCCCATGTAACGGCGATCTCGAACTTCAATTCGTTGTAACCATTTGATGTTGGCGATTCCGTACAAGCCCGGAACAATCAGGCGCAGCGGAGCGCCATTGCGTTTTTCAAGAGGCTCGCCGTTGCGTTCGTACGCCAGCATTGCGTTTTGGTTCATCGCGTCGTCAAGCGACATGCTGCGTCCGAATGGCACGTCGACGGTAATCTCTCGATCCGTCCCTTCCCGAAGCGTCTCTTGCTTACGATCGACGCCAAAGAACACAACTTCCTTGGCTCCCGGTTTCAGTTGACAAGACTTCAAGATCGGAGCCAAAAGCGTCCCTGTCCATTTGCTGTTGTAAACGGCATTCATGAATCCTTTCGAGGCTCCGTTTCCCGAGCATTCCAGCGTCATCAACTGATCGTGTTTGGGCATGGCCTTCAAGTCGCCCAACGTCAAAGTCTTCGCCTGTTCGACGAGTCCGGTGATCTCCAATTTCCAGCTGTTCGGATCGAATTCCGGTTCGCCATAGTGCTGAACACTGAAGACCTGATCCTGCGGCGTGATCCACTCATCGAGCGTTTCCCAGTCCAGCCGATTTGGCGCGGTGCGAGGCATATTCAGAAACGGCACGAGCTCCTCTTCGTCACCCTCACCCGGGAAAGCAAAAGCTGGCGTAGCCATTTTCGTGAGAGCGACACCGAGCGCAACCGAACCTGCTTTCAATGCCGTGCGTCGAGTTAGTGGCAGATGATTCATCGAATTTCCTTTCGCCTATTGCTTTGCGTCGGTCTTGTCGTCAGGAGAAACTTGGATATCGATCTTCGTCGTTTCCCCAGAGGTCACTTTGATTTTCTGGGTCCATTTTAGCTCGCCAGCCGGATGAGCCATCTCTAGGTCGTAATCGCCGGGAGGTACGTCGTCAAGTCGAAACTTTCCATCGGCCTTGGTTACCTGAAAGTATGGATGTGCGAACACAAACACCCACGCCCGCATAGAGCTGTGGTAGTCACAACCGAGGCGATACGGTCTGCGTATGCCGCTCGCACGATCGAACTTTTCCTCGTGCTTGCCGCCCGATTGCATGTTGACGTTGAATGAATGCAGCGGATTGATCGTCCTGACGTTGTGTACCGCGTTATCGCTATTTGTAAACTTGACCAGGTCTCCAGCTCGAATTGCCACAGTTTCCGGATCGAACCGAAAGTCTTTTTGGTCAATCACGATAGTCTGCGGTTTCTCGGCGCGCTCGTGGTTCCTAAGCGACCGGTCGGTCAGCGCGACAACGGCCTCGGCGAGTTGTCCGGCCCGACGATTCTTGACGTAGTATCGAGCGTACCGCCATGGTCGAGATTTATCAGCTTGATAAGTCACCGTGCCTTCGATTGTACCGGTGGACGTTACGACAGTCGCATCTTGTGACGGCGCCGTTGTCCGATCGTCCGCGCTGACGATCAAATTCAAGGCGCAGGAAATGACAACAGAAACAACGAATCGCATGGCGATGTTCTCAGTTTATGGCTCAGGTCTGCTCACGACACGAACGGGCAGAAACTACATTATCGCACGTGCCAGTCAAATTGCGACCAAGGCAATAACTTGTCCACATTTTTAGTGATCACCCCACGACAGCACTGATATCGATGAGGTGGAGCTGCCGACCTTCGCCTTCGTACGGTGCGTCAATGCACACCAATCGCCCGTCGGGACTGAACCTTGGGTGTGTGTCGACTCGCCATTCGCCGCTGTAGATTTTTGGCAAATGGAAGTGTCCAATATCGACGCGGTGGCTGCGCGCAACATTATAGAGATGCGGTGTCTGCATTCGATCTGGCCCCTTCGGGTAAGTGTCGTTCAAGATCCACTCGTTGCCTGGCAGATAGCTAATGTGACCAGTGCCGTCGAGCACTCCCTTGCCGATCACCTCCACGGTTCCGGCTTCTTTGTCCTCGAACAGAAAGTTGCTCCAGTCCGAAATCCCCAACCAATTTTTCGATTGAGCCAAAATGTGTTTGGAGTCTCGCCAGATAAAGTGCGAGGCGTAACCGTTGGGAATGATTACTCGAATGTCGCCTCCGTCAGAGTTGGCAGTGATCAATCGCGTCAACCGGCTTCCGTCGGGATTCTGCCATCGATGCAACGCAATGAATCTCGAACCGTCAGGACTGAACAACAGATGATTGAAATAGTGCTTGATGCCCAACTGATTGCTTGGAATCGCTCCGAGCCGAGCAATCTGTGAAAGCGGAATGATCCGCTCAGATTTTCCAGTTTCCAGATCAACGTGAACGATGCCGGAATCTTCCGGCGCCAGGTCATCCGCGAACGGATCGGGCAAGCCAGCATAACCATAGCCGGGCCGGACATCATTGATTCGGCGGAAGTCAGGAGCGACCGCCGTCTTGCCGTCAGGGCTGATGCTGTAAATCGGATGCGGAATTGTACGCATCTGCTTTGATGTCACATTCAGCAAACGACAAACGAACTGATCACCTTCTCGATCATTCCAAAGTACCGTGTCGGGCGATCCGGGCAGCCACTGGAGCATGCAGCCTTGTTGCCAACACCACGCTCGACTTTCCCCCAACTCGATCCAACGATCATTGTCGTTTAGATCGACCATGCCGATCTTGATCGAATCGTCCGGTTTCGGCGAGCGGTGTTCAAAGTCGACTTGCATGCCCAGCACGTATCTCTGTGACGGATCGAACTGGAGTTTATCGTAGTAACCAAACCAATGATGTTTCGGCCCGCGAGTAATGACGCGAGTCGGCGGAAACTTCGTTGTTGATTCCGCGCCGCTACTTCGACCAAACAGTCCAACGCACGATGCCGCGATGCCCGAACGCAAGAATCTTCGGCGATCAAATGGCGATTCAAGCATGATTCAATTTAATCCTTCGGTTTCAACGTTAGCTGCAATGAACAATCATTTTTCGATGGCGTGTTCCTGGTGATTGTTTTATCCTACGTAGCTGACAGGGGGAATCAGCAATGAATCAAAAGACCAATGATCGCTTCAACAGAGCGTTTGAAGGGCTTGAGTCACGCAGGCTTTTGACAGGCTTGGGCTACGTTTTCCACAACCTGGAACGAACGGCTTCTCCAGGCCAAGTCGCCGCAGTTGACTTCGACAACGATGGCGATCTCGATCTCTTCAAATCAGGATTCGGAGCATCTTGGCGAGAATACACTGGGCTGCCTGGCTCGGATATCTTCGGAACGCCTCATGCCATCGATGTCGCCAGCGTCCGAGGACAAAGAACGACGGCGCTATTGGACGACTTTGATGCCGACGGTGACATTGATGTGATCTCTGCAAGCGGAAACGAAGTGTTCCTGACGTCAAATGAGGGCGATGGTAGGTTTGCTCACAAGCAACTTCTGTTTGAGTGGCCTGGCGAGCGGCCTCAGTTTCGCCTCCTGTCGCTTGCACATCTAAACGCGGACAAGAACGTTGATCTGGTGTTTCAAGTCTGGGGCGAGCCGCGCCAATTCTTCATTCTCAGTGATGGAGTCCGTGAGTATTCGCTGGACGAAGTGCAGTTTACGGAAGCACAAAACGCATATCTCGATATCGATGGCGATGGAATCGCAGATCGCATCGATGGCCTACTGGGATGGTCACGCAATCTTGGCGACGCGAGTTTCGAAAACGAATGGCGACCGGAGACGGGCACGCCCCACGACTACGACTCTGACGGCGACGTCGATTTCATCCGCGTGGACGACGTTCTGGTCAATGACGGAAATGGGCAATTCACTCCGTTGACGTTGACTCGCGAGGAAAAACGGTGCGTTTGGCCAGCTAATTTCTGTACAGACGTAAACGACGATGGGCTTCAAGATGCGCTTTTCACCAGTGTACGCGAAGGCGGAGACGGCGGCGGTGCGATTTTCTTGAATGTGTCAACGCCGGGCGGACGATTTGAGCAACGTCTGATCGATGCGAGCAATATTGACTTGCACTTCGTCGTGAACGACTTCAGCGGCGACGGAAAACAAGATTTGGTGTTCTCTGACGCGTACACGGGTAAATTGACGCTGCATGACAACTTCATAACTCCGATTCCGATCGCCAACGACTCACTTTTTTTCTCGCGATCCAAGAGCCTTGAGGATCTGGATAACGACGGTGATCTCGACATCGTGCTTGCATCTTCGAGATTTGCCGGCTTCCAACGTAGAGAAGGTCAAGTGCGTTGGTACGAAAACTTGGGCGATATGCAGTTTAGTGAAGGTCGGATCCTGGCGAGCGTTGTTGACGGAAGTCTGGACGTCAGCGGTATCGCAGTTGACGTCGCGGATATTGATTCCGACGGGCGTTTAGATATCGTGTGGGCACTCGGAAACCAATCGCCTCAATG
>JAGQPC010000110.1 GCA_020426925.1 Planctomycetales bacterium
GTTCGTCGGACTCGGCGAAACGGAAGGCAGTTCACAGGTTCCAGTCTTGATCTCGCCGCAGTTAAAGGTCTACGAAGAGATTGATGCGGAAGATCCCGGCCGAAATGAGTCGAGCGTTAGCCGTCGCTCGAGATTCCGCTTCCTGCGCAAGGCCTGGAAGGAGTTTCAGGTCTCGGCGGTTAGTACGTTCACGTTCGTAGAGACAACGGGACTATTTTATGGCATCAAATTGATCGCGCGCTCAATCGGTTTCAGCCGAGCCGCGTCGAGCCGCTTCGATGGTGTTTCGAAAACCGATCGACCGCGACTCGGGCCGTCGCTCAGAGGGCTTAACCAGCAGGGCATTTGCACCTCTAAGCAAGCCGATATGGCTGAGTCAATCCTACGCGGAATCGGAATCATCGCTGATTTCGGTCGGCTGGTTGTCTTCTGCGGTCACGGCAGCCAAACCGAAAACAATCCGCTGAAGGCTGGGCTCGACTGCGGTGCGTGTGGTGGTCATTCCGGCGAGGCTAATGCTCGGCTTGCCGCCAAGCTACTCAACCAGAAGTACATCCGGCAAGCCTTGTCTGAACGCGGTATCGATGTGCCAGACGATACGCACTTTGTCGCAGCGCTGCACAACACGACGACAGACGAGTTGGAGTTCTTTGATACACATGAGATTCCTCCTACTCACCGGGGTGACTTGGAGGGATTGCAGACGCTGTCGATATCGGCTTCAGAGGGAAGTCGTAGTGAGCGACTGTTTTCGTTACCTGGTCCAGACACCAAGGACCTATTTCGACGAAGTGACGACTGGTCCGAGGTTCGACCTGAGTGGGGACTCGCTGGCAACGCCGCCTTCATTGCCGCTCCGCGTTACCTGACCAAATCGCTGTCGCTCGACGGACGCTCGTTTTTACATAGCTACAACTACGTCAACGATCCTGAGTTCGCAGTATTGGAACAGATCATAACGGCTCCGATGGTTGTGGCGCACTGGATCAACATGCAGTACTACGCATCGACCGTCGACCCGGTGCATTTCGGCAGCGGCAACAAGACCGTCCATAACGTTGTCGGCCGCTTCGGGATTTTCTCAGGAAACGGCGGGGACCTGATGACGGGTCTGCCTTGGCAGTCAGTCCACGATGGCGAGGCGTACCAGCACCATCCGCTGCGTTTGCTTGCTGTCCTCGCCGCACCTCGCGACGCCATCGAAGCAATCATCGCAAAGCATCAGTCTGTAGCCGACCTACTGACTAATGGTTGGCTGCACCTCATTGCCGTCGAAGACGGCGACTTCTATCGGTACACGGAGCAAGGGACTTGGGATGAACTCGCGGCGGGTGCGATACATCCACAAGTAGCCTGAACTTGCTACTCAACCAACTGAACCTTTTTCCTTTAGGAGACCTGTCATGGCAACAACTCTATTGGCAACAACTGCAAACCCTCAAATCGCAGAGCTTGAGAACGTATTTGGCGAAGCCACAAAGCCCATCGAATGGTTGGTGATCGCGCACAACGACTCGCGGATGCTACAGTCGTTATCCTCGGCGTTGAACGGCGAGTCAGCCGCGATCTTGGAAGTTTCACAAGACAACTGGAACTTCCACAAGGAACTCTCTGACACCATCGACTGGGCCTTGCAGCAAGGCGATATCAAAAACTTGGTCCTAGTAGGCAGCTCACAAGCAGGCGGAGCTGAGAGCCGAGCTTCGTTGGCTACGTCAACGAAGGAAGACGAAAGCAACTATTCAAAACTGCTTGCTGGCGTGAACCGCGTCAATGATGAGAACCGCGATGCTCAAGAGCGGTTTGCCTCGCTCGTTCAGCAGATGTCCCAGATACCCGTCGTGCACAACCGCTGGTCGAGCGACAAACTGGCCGTCTATGGGCTGTTCTACCGAGCTGAGAGTGGCTTGTTCCTCGCCTACGATGCGGCTACGGACACGTTTCGTCCATTGGTTTCCAACTGAACATCGAAGCACGATCGGTGTCATCATCATGGCGTGACGCCTAAATACGAAGTAGCGTCCAACGCCGATTTGGAAATCTCTACGAACGACGTTCTCCCAGAACAAGCCGTGTGTGCCGTGCTTGATCTAATGAGAAATAGACTTTTGATTTGAAAGGCAGAAATGACAACAACTGACATGCCGCTTGTCGGCATCATTATGGGAAGTAAATCGGACTGGCCGACGATGGAGAATGCGGCGGAAGTGCTTGATCATTTCGGGGTTGCCAGCGAACGGCGCGTGGTGTCGGCACACCGGACACCGGAGTGGATGGTCAGATATGCCCGCGATGCAGAGCGACGTGGCTTGAAGATTATCATCGCTGGAGCAGGTGGAGCCGCTCACTTGCCAGGAATGGTGGCTTCGATGACGACGCTGCCGGTGCTCGGCGTTCCAATCCAATCACGTGCTCTATCAGGGCTCGACTCGTTGTTGTCAATCGTGCAGATGCCCGGAGGAGTCCCTGTGGGCACGCTGGCAATCGGTGATGCCGGAGCGAGAAACGCGGCGTTGCTCGCGGTGCGCATGCTTGCCAATGATTCACCTACCCTGCGATCCAAATTGCGGGAATTTGCAAGTGAACAGGAAAAGAAAGTGATGGAGGAATCGGAGCTATGAGCGGAGTCATTTTGCCAGGCTCGACGATCGGTGTGTTGGGAAGCGGTCAGTTGGGGCGGATGTTCACGATTGCAGCCCGAAGACTCGGCTACCGTGTGCGTGTTTTTTCTCCAGACGACGATACGCCGACCGGTCAGGTTGCAGACGTTGAAATTCAATCGGCCTACGACGACTTGGACGCTGTTGCCGACTTTGCTCGGCAAGTCGATGTAGTCACGTTCGAGTTCGAAAACGTGCCAGTCGAGACAATTGATGTTGTGGACCGTTTTAAACCGGTTTATCCGGGGGGGCACGTCCTACACACCACTCAGCATCGTATTCGAGAAAAGACGTTTCTTCGATCTGCCGGCGTCCCCGTCACGCCGTTTCGTGCAGTCTACTCGATAGACGAATTGAAAGCGGTACGCGATGAAGAATTGCCCGGTGTCCTCAAGACTGCGGCGTGGGGATACGACGGTAAAGGGCAAGTTAAGGTTGACTCATCTGACGAACTCGAGTCCGCGTGGCGCAAACTGAATTGCAACGAAGCTGTTTTGGAGCGGTTTGTCGACTTTGAGAAAGAGCTATCTATAGTCGCCGCCCGCGGTCAAGACGGATCGGTTGCGATTTACGGCCCGATCATTAACACGCACCAAAATCACATCCTCGACTTATCGGTGACGCCTTCTGAGTTTCCGCCCACAATCTCAAAAGAAGCGATCGACATCGCCCGGGTGATTCTTACCAAGCTGAATGTGATTGGAGTGCTGTGTATTGAGTTCTTCCTGACTACCGATGGCAAGCTACTGGTAAACGAATTGGCACCTCGACCACACAACTCCGGGCATTTGACGATTGATGCCCACGCAACCTGCCAGTTCGAGCAACAAGTGCGGGCGGTCTGTGGCTTACCGCTTGGCTCAGCAACGCAATTGCGACCTGCGGCAATGGTTAACCTGTTGGGTGACATCTGGCAGCAAGGCGAACCCGATTGGAAGGAAGCGTTGGCCGTGGGTGATCTCAAGCTTCACCTGTATGGAAAACGAGAAGCTCGTGTTGGCAGGAAAATGGGGCATCTAACAGTGCTGGAAAATTCGCCGTACGATGCTGAGCAGAAAGCTTTAGCAGCAAGACGGGCATTACTCGCGCGCCACGCTGACAAGCCGTTGGCTGACGCAAATGCATGACACTTCGTTTTCATTCGGTTCGAACTCAACAAAAAAAATGAATCTAACAAAGAACGACGGAACACTCGATCGCCTCGTCGAACACCTTGATCTTGTCATTCGAGAACAGGTTGGGGAATCGCTGGCCGACACGATGCAGCGAATCCGCCGACTCGCCATCGAGCGACGCGCGGGTTTGCCGGACGCTGAACCACGACTTGTCGATGAACTACAGCGACTCGACACGGTCCAAATGCGAGCCGTGATTCGATGGCTTAGCATGTTCTTCGATCTCGCGAACGTCACGGAAGAACGACAGCGGATCGACATTCTACAGAGTCGCGATGGTGAATCTCGTGCCAATGGTATCCCGCGAGGTGAATCTATTGCCCAAGCCATTATCGAGCTCTGTGAACAAGGCATGTCAGCGTCAGAGATGCAGCGGTGGCTTGATCGCTTGAAAATCGAACCAGTGTTCACGGCTCATCCATCTGAGGCAAAACGGCGAACGACGCGTCAGTTGTTGAGACGAATACGCGAGCTGCTGCCGACAATTGAGGCAGATTCCGATTCTGGCGAAGCGGAGCTGCTGGCCAATCTTACCGTGCTCTGGCAAAGCGACCTTGTGCGGCCCGATCGACCGCCGGTAATGAGTGAGGTAAGCAGAGGCGTCTATTTCGCATCTACACTGTGGGATGTCGTCCCGCAGATTTACCAGGAGTTACGGACGGCTTTGCAAACGGCATATCCACAACATCACTTCGAAGTACCGTCATTCCTTTCATTCGGATCGTGGATTGGAGGAGACCGAGACGGACATCCGTTTGTTACAGCCGAAATCACACGACAGACATTCGCTCGCCTACGTCGTGCAGCACTGGAGGGTCACTTAGCCGAGTGTCGCCGTTTACACAATCAAATTGTGATGTCCGATCAGCAAGTTCCCTCGGAGCAGGCTTTGCGAGATCGTATTGAACAGTGCTGCACGCAATGGCCGGAACTGAGCAATCGGCTCGCCCCCATCTCGAAACAGGAAACCTACCGACGCTTTGTGCGAATGCTGGAGTTTCGTCTGCAGGAAACGCAAAGGTCAGTTAAACCTGACGGTAAAAGCCATGGAGCCTATGAGGCGGTAGAGGACTTTCGCAGTGATCTTGATCTGCTTCGCCAAAGCATGCTCGCGAACCGTGGACGACGCGTTGTCGAGCAGTATGTGCAACCATGGATCGATTTGGCTGCCACATTCGGCTTTCATTTCGCGTCGCTGGACATTCGCCAAAATTCTGA
>JAGQPC010000111.1 GCA_020426925.1 Planctomycetales bacterium
AACTCACGGCGCAGCTAGTCCGAACGCTGCGAGAACTGACAATCCCGCGGCGCAGGAAAGCTCAAACTTCTGGGAAATGAGACATTAATCGCGCAGCGAGTCCCACGGCTCGGGAAACGACGAATCAATCATGCACTGAACAGAAACAACGTACGAACAGACAAACACACTTTGCGTGGACTCGCCCACGAGAAAATTCGGACCACTTCATCTCGCGGGAACTCAAATAATTATTTCGTGCTGCCGTCGCACAACGTGCTTCTGCTCTACGAAAATTTGACGAGCCTAACCAGCTTTGATTGAAAAAGTGAAAAGTTTTTTCAGTCCCCTCGAGATTTTTTGCAGCATCTATTTCGTTGAATCGGTTCTCGCAAAGTGATTTGGCCCGCGAAAATTATTTTCGTCACGTGTACACGTCGCAGGGGCCCGCGCAAAAGTTTTCTTGATCTCCTGCAAAATTGATTCGTCTCAAAAACATTTCCGAACAGCTTCTGCAGGATTGAGTCGTCCGAAAAAAAGTTTTGCGAGCCCCTGCACAAATAAAACGACTGAAAAGAATGTTTTGTGTTGCTACCGCACAACGCGGGACACCAGAACGTTTTATGAAAACAACGCCACGTTGGGTGAGAACAACGCAGAAAATGTCAACCACAGCAAACCGACGATTTGATTAACCGCCAGCTTGGGCGACGGTCATTTACAAATCTGTATCCGACGTCATTCCACGTTTTGATTTGCTGATCGACGCTGCTCGCGAAGAAATGCCCAGACGGTTTCGTTCGCTTCATTCCAACCGTGACCGCGGCCTGCGAGCGAACGGAATGAAACAGGGTGGCCGTCACGTTCAAACGCGTCGTGTGCAGCACGCGTGGTTTCCGATCTGACTTGTGTGTCATTCGTCCCGGAGATGAATAACATGGGACACTTGTGCGCAGTTGCTAGTGGCGTGTCACCGAGCGGATCAGGAAGCCATCCGCAATTGCAGACACTTGCAGCAATATGGTCGCTGCACTTGGCAGTCAAAACGGTCGCCATCGCTCCGCCTTGAGAAACACCAACGACGTAGATGCGTTCGGGATCAGCGGAATGTCTGTCGACAACAAGGTCGCACATTGTCTCGAAAAATCTCAGATCAGGAATGATGTAATCTGGATTCTCCGGAGGAATGCTCGGAGGCCAATTCAAGTGTCGTCCTTGCAGATACACCAGCAAGAATCCGTGCTCGCAGGCTGTGTGATCTAATTGCGTGTAGTCAGCCATTTGATCAGTCGTGTCAAGCGCGCCGTGAAGAGCAAAGACGACTGGAAGATCTTTCTGGTGAGCAACCGAATTCGGCACGACCAACCGAAACTGCCGATCATCGCGATCAACCAAGATCGTTTCGTGAGATATTTGTGCAGGAACGAAGTCAGCTGCAAACTTCGTCGCGAGCAGTAGCGAAACGACGGTGCCGACCGCCGCCACAATCAGCCAAGAGCGACGAGAGATTCGAGTGTGCATCTCTCGATCGTATCAACTCGGCAAGACGAAGTTCAAGCAAATTTGCTCAAGCGGCCTGGTTCAGCTGATGAAAGGACGAGTGTGGTCGAGTTCAAGCTCAAGGAACGCATCCACTAGTTCGGGATCAAGCTCGTGGTTGCTTGCTTGCCGCTCGTTGCGTTTCGCAAGGCGATCTGGCTGGACAGCTGGATCGCCCAGCCATGCGGCTCGTTTTTGCAATGCGAAAGTCGCGAATGTGGCCGTTTCGGTTGAATCGTTTGGCTCGGCCAGCTCGGTACTCGGCGCTGCGCCATCAACAAAGGTTGCGACGTCTGATGGCTTGGTTACTGGCTTGGCCGCAGTTGGAGGCGAACTGCTGAAACTGTAGATATCACTTGGATCGAAGAGGTCGACCAGCGCGTCGTACCAGGCTTGCGCCATTTTATATTCACCGGTTGTTGAATTTGGATGTACTCCGTCGTAGTTGTCGGCGGCGCCGTCGTAGCCGGTGAAATGATCCACGACGATCACCGGTGAAGCTAGCGTCGTTTGCGATGCCGCAAAACCTGGAATCAACGCGTTGTACGGTGGAATACGAACGTCTCTGGGTGACTTCGTTGAAGGTATTAATTGCGCCAACAGGATCACGACGTTAGGATTGTCGGCTCGATATTGTGCAATCAGTTTAGCCGTCGAATTCAGCGTATTCTCTAAGACATCATCAATCCTAAGGTCGTTGTGACCAATGTGCAAAAGCACAACATCCGGCGTGTAAAGTTGTAGACCAGTAATCAAACGGTTTCCAACACCAGGTGCCCGCAATCCCCACCAACCTTCGTGATCTAAATCAAAATCAGAATACGGATTTGGCCCATTATGGTTCAACTGCTGACTGCCGACAAAGTCGACGTCGTATCCACCTGTCTGCAGCTTAAACCACAACGGCCGTCGGTAGCTCTGATGATAAATGTCAGCTTGAGTAATCGAATCTCCTGTCGGCGATATCTGTACCGTCGGCTGATCGACTGTGATGACGACATCATCGAATGTTGTCCCTAAAGAGTCAGTTGCCGTGTAACGGAGCACAAACTGTCCCTCCGCACCAAACACAATGTTCGACGTTGCGTCCGCAATATCTTCAAAGTAGACGGTGCCCGGTCCGGAAACGACACTCCACGCAGTTGCAAGAGATCCAACTTGCCCGCTGACCGATCCATCCAGCATCAGGCTCTGCCACGCAAACAACGTCGTCGTAACATCAGTTCCAGCATTCACAGTCAACGTGGAAGAAGACCCATTAACAACAATCGTCACCGTACCAGTGTCAGTGCCACCGTTCCCGTCCGAGACATCGTACGTAAAACTGTCTGTACCGATGAAGTTTAACGCTGGCGTGAAGTTAAACGTGCCATTGCCGTTACTAACCACCGTGCCGCCCTGCGCTGAGACTGAGTCGAAGCCCGACACAAACAGAATGTCGCCGTCCACATCGGTGTCGTTCAACAATACATTTCCCGTTGTCAAGAGCATGTTTTCGGTCGTGCTCGCGTTGTTGTTATTCGCCACCGGAGCGTCGTTCACAGGCGAAACGGTAATCGTTACCGTCGCGGTGTCAGTGCCGCCGTTGCCATCCGACACATCATAGGTAAAGCTATCCGAGCCGTTGAAGTTCAGTGCCGGCGTGTAGGTGAACGTGCCGTTGCCGTTGCTGACCACCGTGCCGCCTTGAGACG
>JAGQPC010000112.1 GCA_020426925.1 Planctomycetales bacterium
CTGAATATCGGCGCGCGATATGGGGACGATTCGCCGTCAGGCGTTCGCACCACAAATCGACTGTCGCGTGAACTCGTACAACGCCATTGCGGTCGCGGTCGCGACGTTGAAGCTGTGTGGCAGGCCAAAGACTGGAATTTCGACAACTGCATCCAACAGTTCCAGTGTTGGCGGTTCAATTCCGTCTCGCTCGTGGCCGAGCACCAGCATCGATCGGTCCGGAAAGTGATAATGACAAATCGATGTTGAATTGGTCGTTTGTTCTAGTCCGATGAGCGTGAACTCGCGACTTGCTTTGATTTTTTTGAGAACCGGAATTAGCGATCGCCGCCGTTCGATGGTGACGAAGTCGAGGCTGTCTCGCGCGATTTTCGCGTCGATCCTTTGATCGCCGGCAACGATGACTCGTCGCACGCCGGAGCACCCTGCAGCTCGAATGATGCGAGCGAGATTAATGTTACTTCGTAGCGGTGGAATCGCCAGCACGAGCTCTCGGTTTTCCGGCAACGCAGTCGCAGGCTTGTGCCGTTGGTGAACGAATGACACGAGCTACGCTCCGGGCATTTCGATTACAATCTTAACGGCGCCGTCGGCTCGAGTGCGATGCATTTCGTACGCGTCAATCGTTTCTGAGAATTTGACTCGATGCGTAATCAGGTCGGCGGCCATTGCTTCGCCGCTCGCCACAAGATCGATCGCTGCGCGCAAGGAGGTCAAGTTTGGCTCATTCGACGCGCCCACAATCGTCGACGCATGGCAGCATTTGTGATACAGGCCATTAAAGTTGTACATGAATGTCTGATCTCGTGGATAACCAAAGTACAAAATGTTTCCGTACTTCTTCACCAGATCGATTGCGAGGTTGATCGACTCGACTTCTCCGGCAGCCTCGACAACGACATCGGCCAATTCACCATCGTTGAAACCGCGAATCGTTTCCATCGGATCGGTCGTCGAGTTGTTGAAGGCGTGGTCCGCACCAAACTTCTCCGAAAGTTCCAACCGAAATTGTTCGATGTCCAGCGCGATGACTTTTTTCGCGCCCAGACGTTTCATGTGGAAGTTGAACCAAAGCCCTGCAGATCCTTGGCCGATTACGGCAACCGTTTTGCCTTCCACCGGAGGCATGTATTGCGATCCGTAGATTACAGTGCCGAGTTGTTGAGCTTGTAATAAGACTTCCATCGGTTGGTTGTCCGGCAACGGGACAACCAAGTTTGCATCAGCCAGGAACCATTCGCACATAGCGAGATGCCCTGGCGCCAAAGACAACACTCGGTCGCCGACTTTGAACTCGGAATCGGCGTCGCCGACAGCTTCTACGTAGCCCACGATTTCGTGGCCGGTGGTGCCGGGCGGAAATGGATAGGACGATTCGGCGGCGTAGTGGAGCATCTGTATGTCGCTCCCACAAAGCGCCAGGTAAGCAGTGCGAATGACGATCTTCCCGGGGGCAACTTCCGGCTTGGGAACATCAACGAATTCTGCTTTGCCGCGTGCGACAACCTGAACCGATTTCATAGGGGGACTTCCGATTAAGAGCCAGCGGTTGTGTTTCAATCCGTGCAACGTTAGCTTTGATAGTGTCTCATATCCAATCATGAATACCAGCGTACGTCGGCCGAATGAATACGGGCATTGCACATCGAATGAGCAAGATCGTGGCAGAGCTGCAGTACCAGTGGCAAGTCTATAACTCGTTGGGAATGCGAGGGGAACGAGCGGCCGAAAGATTGCTGAAGCGTTACGGGTACATCATCGTTGGGCGGCGCGTTCGGAACTCGTTCGGTGAACTGGATGTGGTCGCAGTTGACGGGCGAACGGTTGTCTTCGTGGAAGTGAAGACTCGACGGAACGAAAGCGAGAATCCGGCGGAAGCGGTGACCGACGAAAAACAACGCAGGCTGACGCGTGCCGCGATGGCTTTTCTCAAACGAAATGGACTTTTAGGAAATCCGGCACGTTTTGATGTCGTAACGGTCGTCTGGCCGAAGGGACGTCGCCGACCGGACCTCCGGCACTACATCAACGCGTTTGACGCAGCGGACTATTGACGATCGTGGTCGAATTCGGCGGGCTTCGTTGCTGCTTCTGCGCCAGAAGTTTCTGCCTAGAGCCGGTTGTGAAACCGCCTCTAGGGCGGTGGCTGAAATGGGCAACTTTTTGCTAAACTCAGATTTTCACGGACGTGGCCCTTTGAATGAGAAGCTGTTGAATGGCGAAGCACATTTTTGTTACCGGCGGTGTTGTTAGTTCACTGGGAAAAGGGTTGACGAGCGCCTCGATCGGCATGTTGCTGGAACAGCGAGGCCTCCGCGTTCGCATGCAAAAACTGGATCCGTACATCAACGTCGATCCAGGAACGATGAGCCCATACCAGCACGGCGAAGTCTATGTGCTGGACGACGGCAGCGAGACAGATCTAGATCTAGGCCATTACGAACGGTTCACCAACAGCGAATTGACC
>JAGQPC010000113.1 GCA_020426925.1 Planctomycetales bacterium
GAAGGCGATCTGCAGTTTCGTCGTGAAATCGTTGACCATGACATTGAGTTTGAGTCCCAGTGGAAACAGTTTTACCCACCGGAAATCATCGAAGGTGACTTGGATGGCGATGGCGACTTGGATCGCGTTTCAGGATCTCAAGTTGCCGAGGCCCGCTTAATCGGCGACTCCAATAACGACGGGCGTTTCGATTCCGCGGACCTGATGCACGTGTTTTCTTTCGGGCAATATGAAGACGGCATCTATCACAATTCCGACTTTACGTCGGGCGATTGGAACGGCGACAAAGAATTCACGTCCGCCGACATCGTGCTGGCATTCCAGTCCGGCAACTACGTGATTGAATCTCGCATGGCTGCCAAAATCGCAGCCGCCATTGATGATCCCGCTGACTCGTCTTTCAAGGCGCTCTTGAGTTCAGATCGAGAGCGTAATCTGACCCCACGGAATTGGCGGTTTACTTCATTACGCCCACAGTCGGATACGTTGTTGTAGTTAGCGTCATCGGGTGTAGCGAAATTGCAACCGCACCCGGCTTGAGAAGTCTGCGAAAAGAAGAGCGATCTTGGCCACGTGCTTCATTGGAAAATTGTGTCCTATGGTTTGATGTCCGCTTGAATCCAACCGAGGTACCAATATATGAAAAACTTAACGTTGTTGCTCTTGTTTGTTTTCGTACTTGCACCAAATACATACGGTGAAGCACCGGAAGCGGAGACTCCTGAAATCAATGGCCGGCCTGCAAAACGGTACGCGTGGGACGACTTTGAAATCTGGTATCCGCCACAGCGATGGCACATCGAAGAACGCTCGATAAGCGACGGCCGTCAATTCGTTCAACTTACTGCTAACGGAGCGGACAAGGTCTCCGTCCAATTCTTTTTGTTCACAAAGATGCCCGAAGCAGACTCTGATTACCTAAACCATCCTCAGATGTTCAGCACATCGTTGATCCTGGAATCCGCACTAAGCATAGCGGAAAACGACGAAAGTCGAATTTACAACGGAGTGGGAATCGCCAACTTGCCCGGGCATTGGGACACGACTTCTCGCATGACCGCCATTGCAAAGGACAATACTCTTGTCACCTTCGACGCGTGTCACCAGTTTGCTCAACACACCGGCTGCATTTTGGCGGCCGTAGTGACAACGACCTCAAAACCTGGACATTTGAATCAAGATCCGAACTACACGGAACTGGTAGCGGAAGCTTACGAAATGATCCAAACGGCAAGATTTCCAGGAACCACCGACGACTCTGATGAAGACGTTTACGAGACCGCTGAAGTCAGCGGCGAATCTCAGAGCATCGACGAGTAAACCGGTAGCCCCCGGTCTGTTAGCAGGCACTGGCGAGACTCTAACTGTGCCACTTTTGGAAATCTGCTCTGCCAGTGTTACTAGCTATTACGACTTTAGGACACCTGGCAACATCTCGGTGCTGTCGGCGAAACTTGTCTGGCCACCCCCAAACGCGTTTAACATCGCCGCGTATAAGTTGGCGAGCGGCGTGTCTCGGCTGTACTCCAGATGTTGGCCAGTGTTCAGTTTTCCGCCGCCTCGGCCACCGACGACGATCGGGAGATTGTGCGGGTTGTGGCTGTTGCCGTCTCGCAAGCCTGATCCGTACAAGATCATGGAGTTATCGAGAACTGTGCTTTCGCGTTCTTTCATGCCACTCAATTTGTCGAGCAGATACGCGTATTGCTCGATGTGCCACTGGTTGATCAGCTGGTATTGTCTCAGCTTCTCTTCGTCGTTCTGGTGATGCGACGTATCGTGATGCCCGCCTTTTACGCCGTCAAGAAATGAGAAGTTGCGGCCACTTACTGCGTTGCCGAACATGAAAGTACAGACGCGAGTCGTGTCAGTTTGAAACGCCAATGCGATCATGTCGAGCATCAACCGCACCTGGTCACCATATTCGTCCGGGCGATCATCGTCTGGCCTGTCTTTCTTCTCCAGAGCGGTTAACGGCTGCCAATCTTTGACTAGACTGCTTTGTTGATTTTGCAGACGTTTCTCGATCGAGCGGACCGACTGCAGGTACTCGTCCATTCTTTGGCGGTCGGTTGCGCCTAGCCTTTGCTTTAACTGGGTCGCGTCACCAAGCACGCGATCCAGCAGCAGTTGATCTCTCTTCGAAGCTCCGCGTTCCGGATGAGCCGCACGAAACAGGCGATCAAAAACAAGCGACGGATTTAACTCTCTGGCGAGCGGACTTGTCGGGCCCGACCAAGCGATATGCGAACCATAAACTCGCGTGTAACCAACATTCGTATCGACACCGGTCGAAACTGGATCCATTCCCAATTCCAGTGAAGGAACCGGAGTAAACTTACTCGAATGGTCCGCGGCAACCTGGTCCATCGAACGACCGTTGCAATTCAAGTCTATCCCCAGAGACTTGTTAATCGTTGTGCAGGTTAGAAATCCCGAAGTCTTAACGTAGTGCCCGTCTCCAACGTCGCTGGCCTGATTCCACAGATTCGTCAGAACCAACAATTGGTCTTTGTGTTTTTCAAGCGGCTGAAGCGTCTTGGAAAGTTCGAAATCTCGGCCAACTCTATTCGGAGTCCACATATCTTGGCGGACACCGTTTGGAACGAACAACGCAGCCATTCGAATCGGAGCATCTTCTGGCGCACGGCCTTCACTTTCAGCTGCCGAAACCGAATTCGGCATCATTGCTTCAAGCCACGGCAGCGCCAAAGCTGCGCCGGCACCACGCAACAACGTTCGGCGCGAAAGCGGCACAGACGATTTCGATTGGTCTTCCAGAAAGACATTCTTTGGAGATTGCACGGTTGTTTCCTTTGCCTCAAATCTCAATTCAGTCAGCGGACGTTAAGGCGTTGCTGTGGATTAAAATCGATTTGCCTTCGCTTTCACAGTTTTCTTTGCCGCTCCCGAAAGAGGGTCGAAGCTGAGGAACGAAGCTTCGGGGAGGGGCCGTTTGCGGCGGCTGTGAAATGTGAGTTGCCATGTGTCCCCTCCCCAAAATCTCGCAAGCTCGTTTTTGACCCTCCCCAGGGAGGGTGAAGTGTGTTGATTGTGACTTGTGTAGACACCGTTGCCGGACAGTGGAGTTCGTTGCATGGTAGAAGTCAAAAACAAGTTTGCTACTCACTGCCCCGTCGGGTTTCGACTCTGCTTGTACCGGAACGGAACGCTTTTCACGATTTCAAAAATCAGCGTTTGAGCTTTGTACTCGTCATCCGCCAGTTTTTTCGCAATCGCTTCGACAACGCAATCATCTTCATAAGTTAAACTCCGCGCCAGAGCGTAGCCTAACATCTTGCGGGTCAGATTGTGAGCGAATTGATCCTTGCGGTCCAATAGCAAACGCTTCAATTCGTCAGGACCATTAAACTCTTCGCCACTGGGCAACTTGCCCGTTGCGTCGATTTCCGTTCCTTCGCCATCATTATCTCGCCAACGGCCCAACACGTCGTAGTTTTCCAGACCAAATCCAAGCGGATCCATCGCATCGTGACACGACGCGCACGTCGCATCCGCCCGATGTAGCTCAAGGCGTTGTCTTAAAGTTGTCAGCGTATTCGTTTCAGTGTTTTCGTCCAATGCCGGCACGTTTGGCGGAGGAGGTGGCGGTGGAGTGCCGAGCATCGTTTCGAGAATCCACTTGCCGCGAAGCACCGGACTTGTTCGATGTGGATACGAGCTGATGGCCAATACGGCACTCATTCCAAGCAGCCCGCCGCGACGATCGTCTTCCTCAAGCTCGACGTACTTCGGTTGCTCGCGGAATTCGCCCTTCACTCGGTAGTGTCGAGCAAGCCGTCGATTGACGTACGTGAAATCGGAATCGATCAGATTTAGCAGCGAGCGGTTTTCTGCCAGCAAGTCTTCGAAAAAGAAGACCGGTTCATATTTCATTCCGCCTTCCAGTTCCGAATCGTATCGCGGCGCGATCGACTTGTCCGGCTTAAACTCGCGCCCCAACGCCCGCGTGCCAAGCCACTGTTCCATAAAGCTCTGCGCAAAATCGCGAACCTTCGCACCACGGCGTAAACCTCGCCGATCGACGTCGCTGCGAAGCATCCGTTTGACTTGTTCTGCGAGCACACTTTCGTCGTGCAGCTTCTGCTGGACAGCGAGATCCATCAATTCCTTATCGGGCATAGACGCCCAGAGGAAATAAGACAGCCTAGACGCCATTTCGTATTGGCCGATGAGCGTAGGCGTTTCCACTTCGGCGGGTTCTTCACCTAAGAAAAGAAACTTTGGAGAAACCATGGCCGCAACCAAAGTGAACTCGATCGCATTTTCATACGAATCGTCGTCGCCGAAAACTTGATTGAATAGCGCGAGATATTCGTCGATCTCAGCTTCTGCGACAGACCTGCGGAAAGCTCTCGGCAGGAAACTGGCGAGTACTTCCCTAGCTGCCTGGTCCGCACTTTTTTCGTTGGTAGGCGACGCGACCAAGATCCGAGACTTCGCTCGAGGATCCGCCAACGCGTGACCAATCGCCGACTTCGCAGCGTCGAGATATTTCTCAGCATAGATGGGTGAGATGAATAGAGTCTCGGCGGCATTGTCAAATCCTTCGCCGCCAGCACCATCGTCGGGTAGTGCGTGCCCGGCGTTGACATGAATCTCAAGCAAGTCGCGAACCGTGTTGGCGTACTCCGTGCGATTCATTCGGCGAATCATCGGCGGTCCCGGTGAAACACCATCGTCGCACACGGCACTATGAATCGTTTGCCGGATCCAAGTTACAAAATCAGTCCGAGCTGCATCGGTCGGCAACGGGCTATCTTCGGGAGGCATCTGCCNTTCCGCGACGCGTGTAGCGATTTTTGTCCAAGTTCCGATCGCGGCTGAAACGTCAGCTGCTTCTCCAAAAGTTGCGAGATCAAGACCCGATTCGGCGTCTTCGCCCGCGTGGCAATCCAAACAATACGCCCGGACAAATTCGACGGCGGCCGAATCTGGAGTCGGTTTCGTTTCAGGTGCGGTTTCTTGTGCC
>JAGQPC010000114.1 GCA_020426925.1 Planctomycetales bacterium
TCGGCCGCAGTTGCCGCTATCGACGGTGCCGCAGACTCCTCAACATTTTCCAATCAGTACGACGGAGACCAGATCTTTGACGGCTCGGCGGCGATTAACGCGTGGGTGATCAATGGCGGCAATACAGCCGCGGCGTATGAACTGTCGGGGAGTAATCTCGTTGTCAGCGCCGACGCGAACAACGGCTGGGTAGAACATGATAATGACTCGACACCATGGGAATCGTCGGCTGGAAACTGGACTGTCGAAATCAGTGCAAAGCTGAACAACACGGACGACGCAGTAAACGATGGACTCGTCATCTGGGGTGAAAGGGACGGGAATCGTGGAGTCTTATGGATTCAAGGCGAATCGGTCACCGATATCAGCGGTAACGTGATTGCCGATGGCCTTGTCAACACGAACGACTTCCATACTTATCGAGTCGCCTACGATTCCGCAGACGCGCTTCATCACGTATGGCGAGACGGAGAATTGCTCAGCGGCGCAGGCGTCGACATCAATTTAGCTGGCGGCAACAACAGCCGACTGATTATCGGCGATTGCTGCACTGGAATTGGAAATCCTGTGGACCAGTACGAGCTCGGCTATGTTCGATACCAAGCAGATCAAGCGTTATCTGTTGTTCCCGAGCCGAGTTCGTTTTTACTGGCTATCTTCGGGGGCTTGGCTTTGCTTGCGACGCGTCGCCTTCGTTAACCGCAGATAAACAGTTATTGCAGCGGGGGTACACAGTGGACCCTGATCGAACACAAGCAGCAGCGCAAAATCGCCATTTGTCGCCTGCTGTTGCGATCGGTGTTTTTTTGCGTATTCGTTTGCTACGAAGCCTACAGAACCGCAACTCGATTGGCTCAAGCTGTATTTGGCTCGCATTTTCACCAGTCGATCGTAACCAACTGCGACAACAAACGACTAAACTATGATGTTCCTGCCCCGAACGAACGGGATGTCAATTGCAATGCGTTCAGCTAATCGCCGAGTACGAAAAGACCATTTCTTCACCGTTGAGAAACTCGAAGACCGAAACCTGCTTGCGGTGAGCATCACCGAGTTCCTCACCAGCAACAATGGTGAGTTTGTCGACGAAGACGGGGAGCAGTCGGATTGGATTGAGCTCTATAATTCTGGTCCCGAATCGGCCGATATCGAAGGCTGGTACCTGACGGACGACGCAGGCGAGCTGACGAAGTGGACGTTCCCTAACCAAAGTCTTGAAGCCGATTCTTACCTCGTTGTCTTCGCGTCCGACAAAGACCGCGCCGTCGCTGGCTCAGAATTGCACACGAATTTCAAGCTCAAACGAAGCGGCGAGTACTTAGCGCTGGTTAAGCCAGATGGCACGTCCGTCGCTTCCGATTTTAAATCGGTTGAGGGCGGCTATCCAGAACAACTCGGCGATGTTTCATACGGTCCAACCGTGTCGGTCGAGTCTGGCCAAATCGGCAACTTCTACATGCCTGAGCCAACTCCTGGAATGGCGAACAACCCGGGCATGCTCGGCTTTATCGGTGATACGTCATTCAGTGTCGACCGAGGCTTCTACTCTGCAGCTGATCTTCAACCCGACGGAAAACTTGCGAACGGTGTCGTTATCTCGACTGGTGAGCACGCGCCTGACTCAACCGTGATTTACTACACAACAGATGGGAGTGTTCCCGCGGCCGACAATCCTAACGCAACGTTGTACAGCGTTCCCGTTGCGATCACGACCACGACGACGTTGCGTGCTGCGGCGTTCGCCAGCAATTACATTCCAACCAATGTCGACACGCACACGTATATCTTTACGGCGGCAGTTCTACAGCAGGATGGCGAGGGACTGCCTCCGCTTACACAAACCGATTACGTGATGGATCCGGAAATCGTAAACGATCCGCGTTTCAGCACATTGGAAGACGACCTGAAATCGCTACCCACGGTCTCGTTCGTTGGCTCGGTCGGTGATAAGTTTGGACCGTCGGGAATCATCGAAAACCCGCTGCAGTTCGGCCGCGATTGGGAGAGAGAGGTCTCCGTTGAACTCATCAATCCCGACGGTTCTGACGGATTCCAAGAAAACGCCGGACTGCGGATCCAAGGCGCAGGCAGCCGAGCTCGGCCGTTCTCCAAGAAAGGGTTTCAGCTTTTCTTTCGCGACGAGTATGGCGCGTCAAAACTGAACTTTCCGTACTTCGGCGAGAGCCGCTCGGACGAGATCGATCGAATTGCGTTTCGAGGGAACTTCTTTGATTCATGGACGTTCGATTCGCGTGGCAGAATTGGCGGAGCTTGTTGCGGGTACGATCAGGCGCTTTTGCTTCGTGATCAATTTGGCCACACAACTCAAGCAGACATGGGATCGCTCGCCATCGCTGGCAACTGGGTCCATCTCTACATTAATGGTCAGTATTGGGGACTATACAATTCGGTTGAGCGTCCTGACGAAGATTTCGCCGCATACTATCTTGGCGGGGATGCCGACAACTACGACGTCATGAAGCAGCGGCCTCGCGGCACGGCCAACGGTAGCCTGCCGGAAGTCGTGAATGGTGGCCGGACGGCATGGAACGAACTGATGACGCTCATTCGTGGCGACATGGAAAGCGATGAAGTTTACGAACAAGTCAAGGCCACCGTCGACTTGGAGCAATTTGCTGACTACATCCTGCTGAATGTTTTTGGCGGCAACTTTGATTGGCCCCACAACAATTGGTACGCCATTCGAGAAAGAACCGACGACGCGAAGTGGACGTTCTACTCGTGGGATACGGAGAATTTCCTATTCGAGACAGTAGCGGATCGCACCGAGTTCAACACCGATAACTCGCCGGGCATTATCTACAGCCGCTTGCGACGCAACGAAGAATTTCGCTTGCTGTTCGCGGACCGCATACACAAACACATGTTCAATGACGGCGTGTTGACTCCGCAAAAGAACATCGAACGCTTCGATTCCATCGTCAATGAAATCGCCGACGGCATGAACGCGGAATCTGCTCGGTGGGGCGATACACACGCGAATGCACCACGGAATACGTTCGATACGTGGATTCCCGTTGTTGAGGAAAAACGCAACAACTACTTTCCGCAGCGAACGAGTATCGTATTGCAGCAACTACTGGATGACGGACTTTACACCGAAGTGGACGCTCCTGAATTCTATGTGAATGGCATCGCACAGCACGGCGGCCAAATAGCCAGCGACACGAGAATTCGATTGGTTCAACCGTCCACTGCTTTTGTCGACACAACTTTGGTGGCAGAGGGAGCGACCATCGAAGCTTATATCCCCAAGGCCGACGAATTCGCCACGCCGGTATGGACCGAGCTGTCCTTTTCACCGACATCCGATCCGCAGTGGAACACCGCGCCGATTACTGGCACAACTGGCATCGGCTACGACGCTGATGGAGTCTACGATCCATGGATTCAAACAAATGTAGCGGCGATGGAAGACAACAGCGGGTCGTTACTGACTCGCATCACTTTCACGCACGATGACACCACGACGTTTGATAGGTTGCAGCTACGAATACGTTATGATGACGCATTCGTTGCCTATCTGAATGGAGTAGAAGTCGCACGCACGTCGAATGTCCGAACGCAGGCTCCGCCTCAAGCAGCACGTGCACGCAATCATGCTGCGACGGAAGAATTCGAGATCTTTGATATCTCGGCATTTGAAGACTTGCTTGTTGATGGTGCGAACATGCTTGCCATTCAAGGAATCAATGTCAGCAGAGGCAGTTCCGATTTCCTGCTGGTCCCGATGCTCGTCGGTGGAACGCTGGACCTTACCACAGTCAACGACAACATTTGGTTTACGACCGATGGCTCTGATCCTCGAGACACAACGACGAACTCTCCGATCGGAACCGCGACGCAATTCACCGATGGGTTCCTCTTGCCCGAGAGCGGACAGGTGAAAGCTCGCGTGTTTACGGGCGGAAAATGGAGCGCGCTCAGCAGTGCGACGTTCGAAGCGACGCCGTCGGCTGACGTGAACATGGACGGATTGGTCGATGCGGTCGACATCGACTTCGTCGCAGACGCGATTCGCCGTAACCAATCCGAACCTGATCTGGATGGCGATGG
>JAGQPC010000115.1 GCA_020426925.1 Planctomycetales bacterium
TTTTGGTTTGGAAGTGTCACGGACTCGACAGCTTCGCCAGTAGGCTCGGCAAGTGTCGTTGCAATCGCGTCGTTCTGAGTGACGGTGAAGGACAGCAACGGAACAGGGTCAGACTCGGATTCTGTCGTCGTTGCGGGAATCAGTTGCGGCAAGAAATCAAAGTCCTGTTCGTCTTCGGCTGTCTCGCTCAATTCCGTCAGTTCAGTCTGAGGCAGCACGTAATACTCGCTTAGGGCATCTTCGAATTGACGCGGGACCTTCGTGTCCCCTGTAACGAGCAGACTCTCGCTTTGATTTGCATTGGGGTCGGATACAGAATCAGACGTCGATTGTGCGTCGACCGATTGACCACTGGAGCCAGGCTGTTGTTGTGAAGCGGTTGGGACCGCTGCAGGTGGGATTGCTTGCACGGCAGTTCACTTCGGGCGAAGTGCGAGGTGGGTGGGGTATGAGGTGGGACGTGGCCACACTCATTGGCAATGCCTGTGCCATTTGGCAAGAAAACCGAAACCGCTCTTTTTCGCGGTGATTTCGGAAATGCAGAATGTGCGTTCGCATCGCCAGGTAGGCAACGCATGCACGCTATCACGCAGAAAGTTCTGGCAGCATGATCAATGCCAGCACGCGTGGACGCAGAGAATGACTATCAAGCGGCGTCTAGATACGTGCGTACTTTGTTGTGGAGCGTTCGAACGGAGATTCCTAAATGCCGCGCTGCAGCAGTCTTGTTGCCGTGATAGCGTTTCAGGCAGCCTTCGATGATCAGCTGCTCGGCATCGCGTAAAGTCAAGTCGTACAAATCGCTCGTCGCGTGGTTGGTCGGCACGGCCAGGTCTGGAATGTCTTGAAGGCCAATGCAAGAAGTAGTGGCGAGCACGCACATTTGATGCACAACGTTGCGCAGCTGCCTTACGTTTCCCGGCCAGTCGTAGTTTTCCAGCCGCTCCAACACGGACGGAGCGATGTCGTCGATGTGCCCTTCTGGATTTTCGTCGGCGAACCGATCGACAAAATGTCGGACCAGCGGCTCAATGTCTGCTCGGCGTTCGCGCAGCGGCGCGATACCAATTTCCAGCACACCCAATCGGAAGTACAGATCCTCGCGAAATCGTCCTTTTGCTATATCGCGTCGCAGATCGCGATTCGACGTCGACAGAACGCGAATGTTCGTCAATTGTGATTCGTTGCCACCCACACGTTGGAATTCGCCTTCTTCTAGCACTCGCAGCAGCTTCGCCTGCAGTCGCAACGGAATTTCGCTGATCTCGTCCAGCAGCAACGTACCGCCTGACGCCAATTCGAAGCGTCCGGAACGTTGGTGAGTGGCCCCCGTGAACGCACCTTCCTCGTGTCCAAATAGCTCACTTTCGAACAGCGATTCAGACAATGCCGCGCAGTTGACTCGAACGTACGGACCATCGCAGCGTTTACTGTGTTCGTGGATAGTCCGCGCAATGACTTCTTTTCCCGTACCACTTTCTCCAGTGATCAAGACGGAAGCGGAGCTTCTTGCGAATCGTGTGGCGACATCCACGACCTTTTTCATGGCCGGTGATTCGACGACTGGTGAAGCCAATAGGCTTTCGTTGTGCACGGCGTTCCTCCCCCCAAGGTTCGCACAAGGTCGTATTGCATGCGGCAGGGACGGGCTTAACCGCCGTACGCCGCCACTACTTTTCGGCGCATCGAATCGTCCGACAACTGAGCGAGAACTTTTTCTCGAACATCTCTGGCTGCCGCTTCCGAGCGAGACGTGTGAGCGATCATGTTCTCGAGCGTTTCGCGGATTCGATCGACAATCGAACGTAACTGCGGCGATGCGGTACGCAGGATCGATTGCCCGTTGCTTTTCAGGTGCATATTCTGCTTGTCAGACGCCTCGATTTCGCCTAGCAGCCGCTTGATGTTGTTGTAGGCGTTCGCCGAATATTCGCTCGTGACGTTCAATCCCTTCAAAAGCGTTTCGAGTGTTTCGTAGCGACGGAGTTGTTCTGAATAGAACTCAATCAACTCGTGTTCGCTATTGATTCTGGTCTGCATTGATCTGCTCCTTCATAGCGGCGAGCGATTGCGAAACCGTTTTCGTTCGTGCTTCAACGTCAGCAAACGAGTCGCCATTGGACAACCACCATTTCGCGTATTCGCCCCACCGCCCAGAGTTTGGCATTCCTGTGACGACACGGTACGCTTGGTCTGCATTGGCCTTCGATCCTAATCGCCGATGACATTGTGCGATTTGAAACGTTACCCAAGCTTGGTCTTCGCCCGCGGTCGTTCGAATCTGCTGATAAATCTTCAGCGCGACTTGCAGCTCTCCCGTCGCATACAAACTGTCGGCGAGTGACAAACGGTTAACGGCCGAGTTTAGAACCGCGACGTTGCTAAGGCCGGTCGCCTGACTCCACGGTGTTCGTTTCGGATCTTTGGGCTGGTTATTCGACGGTAGCTGTTGTTGAGCAGGGTCAGGCGGAGGTGAACTTGCGTTCGCGGTTGATGGCGGAGTGACCGTCTCGCTCGGGATCTGACTGGCCGGTGACGATGCACGGTTTGCCCGTTCGCGCAACAAACGTTCGAGCGCGTTGAATCGTTCGTTGATCGAATTAGACCGATCCATGACGTCCGAACGAAAGTCATACATGTCTTGGATCAGCTGATCCGAGCCATTCAAAAACGACTTGGTTCCGATCGTGTCCGCGTCACTTGGATCGATCGCGGTTTGCCCTGGTGCGGTTAGCAACGGCGCGTTTACATTGCTACTCTGTGCGTAAACGTTGCTTGCAACAAGAACAATCGCGATTGTTATCGTTCGCATGGTTTTGACTTTCACATGATCGACGCTTTAACGACGAACGGGCTCCGCTTGATTTGGGTCGGGGCGAGCAACATGCTCTGTTGGCAGCATGCCCGCGAAACACAACGCAGCTTGATAATGATTGTTTTGGCGTTGGTAGGCTCTGCCGGCGAGCTCCAAAACAATCGCCTTTTGAACCGGCGAACTCTCTGGAATGATTGCCATCGCCAAGGCAACGGTTTCGCTGTAGTTGCCTCGTTCAAACTCCAGGCGAGCAAACCGCAGTTTGCCTTCAAGCTCCCATTTCGGTGAACCGCTTTTCGACAGCCTGTCCAAATAAACACTAGCTTGATCTAGGTCTTCGTTCTCGATTGCCATGTCCGCAAGACGCATCGTCATTACTCTGCTAAGTTCGTCGTCGCGAACGGCAATGCCTTGATCGAATAGTTGCATCGCTCGCGAAGAGAATCCTAATCTGTCGAAAGCCTGACCGACCAAGTAGTATCCGATCGCGCCGTCAAATTTGTCCGGTTCGATTCTCGCGACGGCTGAGATCAGCTCACGGCCTTCCGATTCGAGTTCGATTGTGCTGGAGGCGGCGAGGAATCGAGAAAACGCGTTCAGGAATACGCCTTCCGTGTACCACGATTCACCGCGAATCAGTTCGCGAGCGTCGGTTAAAACTTGATTCGCAGACAGGGGATTGTCGGCGAGCAAATGAGCGGCGGCCATGTAGATCGCTGCTTCTGTCTTGACTCTGGCGTCGCCCGCAATCGATTTTGCTCGTGCGAAACTCTTCGCAGCATCGATCGATTTGTTGTCACCGATATCAAGCAATCCCAAAAAGTAAT
The DNA here is from genome assembly GCA_020426925.1 of Planctomycetales bacterium. Lineage (GTDB taxonomy): Bacteria > Planctomycetota > Planctomycetia > Pirellulales > Pirellulaceae > JAGQPC01. The sequence continues at coordinate 3,643 of JAGQPC010000115.1, forward strand.
ACGCTAGCGACTCGACATGAGCCCCCTCGGCTTGATCGACGATGTGATACAGGACTTCGCGACATTCCTCGCGCTGCTGGGACAACCAGTAGACTTTGCCGAGATTGAACCAGGCCGTTTTCACGGTCTGCGAATGGCCGAACGTTTGTGTCACTTCGCGGTAGTACGATTTGGCCTCGGCATATTCGCCGTCCCAAAAGGACATATTTCCCAGGCACATGTAAGTTTGTTCTTGCAAATAGTGATCAGGATAGAGGATCACTGTTTTCGCGGCCAAGCGTTTCGCCTGCGTGCGTGCCTGCTGCTCTAATTCTTCGCGCGGCGTTTCGCGATTCAGTCGAACGACAACTCCATTGGCGTTCGAGTGCCAAACAACATTGTTAGGTTCAAGCAGCGCATCAAGTAACGTTGCCAGGTCGATGTCTTGAACGTTGATTCGCACGATTCGGCTCGACAATGCCGACCTTGCTCCCGCTGACGTAGTGAATTGGATGCGCGCCGATTTCCCGAGTAACTCGATGACTGAAAGCAGCGATTCGAATTGTGACGAAACGTCAACGTGAATGTCTTGCGGATCTGTTGTGAGTCGGTCGAGCACACGAATGTTCGCACCTGTCTGGTGGTCACTGGCAGTTTCCACAGCGCCTTTTGGCAGCCCGTGCCATCGATCGATCGCCGCTTCGGGATTTACCTTTTTAGAAGATATGCGAATACCATCACCCATTAGGTCTTCGTTTCTGGCATATGCGTCGCCGCAACTGGCGTACGATAACAAGTGACGCAATTCCGCCGCGTCATCAGAATCGCACCGCAAGAGTGATCGCAGTGCCTCAAGCTTTGCTTCTTTAAAGCGGCCCCTGCCGATGTCGGTTCGTATCAATCCAATCGTGACGGCCATCGCGCGCTTTGGGTGTTGAACCTCTTTTGCAAGCTTTTGATAAATTCGCTGCGCGTCTTCCCAGCGATCGAGCATTTCCAAACAGATCGCTTTCTGATACTGAAGTTCGTCAGTCATCAGCTCTCGTGGAAGAGTGTTGTAGATCCTTACCGCTCCATGAAAGTCATGTTCGAAGATATGGAGCTGCGCCTGTTCAGGACTGATGACAAATGTTTCTTCTTGTGGAACTTCAGGCAGATCCTTGGCATAGATGACTTTGGATGCGAGCTTTGTTTCTTGTGCTTCTTCCTGCGCCGTTTCGGTAGTGCTTGGCTTCGCAGCCCAAATGCCTAGCGTCACTCCCAGTCCGACGATCAACAGTCCGCCGATTGCAATCGCAGCGATGCGCAGCATTTTCATGCGGCGTTCTCGCGCTTGTTCGACAGACTTCGTTTCCAGGTTCATTGAGGCAGCTTGGTTAGGTAAGTGGAATGATTTGCGTAATCGTTAATGTCGCGGGAACCAGATCGTCTTTCCGGCTTGACAAACTTAAAACGGAATCGGTTTTCTTGAATTCGGAAGCAAGTCGTGGTGGGACCGTTCGATAAGTATCCCGTAATCGAAACTACTTAGGCGAGGACAGTTTCATGGAGATTCGCGGATTTCATGAGGGGCGCGTCGCAGGAGCTAATGCCCGTAATACCACGTCAAACGTTTTGAAACGGCCTAACTCCACACCAGGAGTAGGTTCGAACAATGGATCCGATTCACTGACCAAGTCATCCGAATTTCTTCGGTTGGCAGAAGCATTGCATCGGGTTGCCGAAGTGCGGGCAGAAGTTGTAGCTCGTGCTGCTCAGAAGCTGTCATCGGGTGTTTATGACTCCAGAGACGCTGCGGAGCAAACGGCTAAATCGATTCTCAACCATCGTTAGCACTAAACCCTTTTTTCAATTTCGAGTGACTGTGTCGGCCTCATAAAAACGGATTCAATGAGCGGCGCGTAAGGATACGCGACTACCGGGCTTCGTGCAGTTCAACATGAGGAGTAACTTTTTATGTCGTTGACTATTGCCAACAATCCACTTTCGCTGACGGCCCAAACGAACCTCGGGAAGGCCAATCGAGCTTTGAAGAAATCGCTTGAGCGATTGTCTTCTGGCTTTAAGGTGAACCGAGGAGCTGACGGCCCTGCTGCGTTGGTCATTTCGGAAAAGCAGCGAACGCAAATCGCCGGTCTTAAGACGGCAATTGCCAACTCAGAAAAAGCTGTCTCACTCGTTCAAACTGCTGAAGGCGCCTTGAACGAGATTAACAGCCTTTTGGTCAAAGTTCGAAGTCTTGCTCTCGATTCGGCAAACGAAGGTGTAAACGATTCCGACGCATTGGCAGCCAACCAAGCTGAAATCGACAACGCTCTCGACACGATCGATCGAATTGCTCAAAACACGCAGTTCACTACCAAAAAGCTCCTTGATGGCTCTTCAGGCATTAATGGAACGCCAAGTGACGCTGACGTCAATTTCCTCCGAGCGACAACAGATACGCAAGCTGGAACTCATACCGTAACGGTTACCACGGTTGGTGAAAAAGCTTCGTACATCGGCGGTGCAGCACTCACGTC
>JAGQPC010000116.1 GCA_020426925.1 Planctomycetales bacterium
GACTTTTGCACCGAGTCCCGCTGCTCCAGCGGCGATGACCAGTCCCGCAGGCCCTGCGCCGACAACGACAAGATTGTACCGCCCGGTCGGCGTTGGGTTTTTCCAGTGGGGAGGGCGTACGTGCGACTCTAGTTTCTTGTTGTGGTCGTCATACGGTTGAAGTTGAACGAGCGAGGTCACAACGCGTACTCAACATTAACTGTCCGGGTCGCCGATCTTCCGCATGTAAGTCGACAGCAGCGCCTGCAAATCGATCAACGCTTGCCACTGCCGCTGATCGATTGTCACTTTCCCGTTGTTCGATTCCGTCGCAGATTCAAGCAATCGCCTGACGCGAATGTGCAGGTACTCGATAATCTCCGATATCTGAGCTGCCTGTCCGGGGGTCAGACGAGTCGGCAAATCAGGTGGGCGTAAAATGTGAAGAGTCGCCTGGATGTCTTCGTTGTCACTCCATCCAATTTCGAAATCCAGCGAACTTGCGTTAGCCACGCGATCAGCTTCGTCGCTATCGAGCTGATTAATAATCCCGGCTTCACTATCACGCAGAGTTTGCAACCGATCGGCGATCTCATCCCGCGAACCAAAAACGAGCACACTGCGCCCAACGGTAATCAGGTCGCCGTACTTGAGAATCCGAATATTGATGTCTTCGCCGTTAACACGCGTGCCATTGGTGCTTTCCAAATCGGTGAGCACCAGCTGGTCGTTGTCTTCCTGAATCTTAACGTGGAACCGACTGACTCGATCGTCGTTGAGCTGTATCGCATTTCCTTCTTCTCGCCCAATCGTAATCGGCGGATTGAGATCATCGAAAACGCGGCCTCGATCCGCTCCGTCCAAAACTCGTAGAGTTATCGCACCCATTCCCAAACCTAGCGTCAATCCACATTCTTCCCCCAAAGTACCACTATTGTATCACTCGGTCGTGCCCCTGTGCCCATGCGATTCGCCAATTTAGTCCGGATGCCGGATCTCGCAAACACGTGTTGAGCCATCGCCAAAGTCGGCAAAACCAACACTTTGAAGTATCGAATCACGCACATCGGCCGCGGTTTTTCAGTCGCAATTGTCCGTTCGAGACTCGCTATAAAGGCTGCACAGACAGTGACAGCTAGGCTCAACCGGCAATATCAGTCCTGTTTTCCAGCAGCATCGATGCGTTCTGTTTCAGCGACACAAGCGAATCCCGTACAAAAGCGAATTGCAAACAAGCATGGCTGTCGGACCAGAATCAGCAAAACACTAGAAAACGTCGTTTACCCACCGTTGAAAATCTTGGATCAGTTGCGTATTCTTCACAAATCAGCAAGCGCCCGTGGCGCAATTGGATAGCATCGGTCTTCGGAACCGAGGGTTGTAGGTTCGAATCCTACCGGGCGTGCTTGCTTTTCCGAAAATCGAATTCGCACAAACGCGATTCAGATAAGGACTTAGGGCCGCGAGCCCTGAGTCCTTTTTTTTTGTGCCTTTGCGAAATACGGAACATTTACGGAACCACGTTGGCTTCGTATTGCGATCGTATCAATGTTCTCTGCGAGGTGCACGCACTAGGAGAACACAACTTACTTCAGTTCTCTCCAGTTAAGCAGCGTGGCTGCCCCTGTTCAGAAGTCCAAATAAAAGACGGGATAATCACGACTCAACTGAGTCCAGACCTACGCCCCATCTATGATCTGGAGATTGCGTTTGGTAACCAAGTTGCTCGGATTGATGAGCCAGCAGGTACGGCCTGCCCGTACGCCGTGATGTTTGAGTCACCGATACATCTGGAAGAAATCAGGACGCAGATTTTGCTACCACAGACTGTAAGGTTTTGGGAATCAACGGATCCGCATTATGCACTGGAATGCGGGTACGTTTGCGACAAAACGCGTCATGCAATTGCTGCGCCATTTAAATAGAGTCTAGCAGGGCCATCGGTCGATCTTGTCTAGGCTAGTTGTGTGAAATGCAAATGGACCGCTCCTGCTGCAATATCAGGAGCGGTCTGTGGTGAGTCCGAAGTCAAACGACTGATCAGCCTAGCGACGGACGATTTGGAATATGTCGTCGAAATCCTGCGCGGGGATCGTCCACGATTGCTCTGCGTGAACGTCGATGACCGGAGACAAATCTCCAACGCCCACTCCAACTGAGAGGGAGAACGCGTAGCCAACAGGACGGCTGGTTGGAAGTAGCGGGTTGCCGTCGTAGACGACATCGAAGCCTACCGAAACGACTTCCAGAACAGGTGGCGAGACTCCGAAACCCAGGCTCCAAGCCTCACCAAAGAACTTGTTCGTGTCGCCATGAATAACTGTCACAACGAGACCCGCACTGACTCCGATACCGCTGTCCGATATCCCGAGGCCCGCGGTTAGATAGGTGCCTTCGTCGACAATTTGTCTCGACTCACCGTCGTAGCTGAGATAGATTCCTTCCCCGGCCATACCGGTTAGACCAGCAGACGCATTGACCGAAACGCCGAGTCCGACAGTGAGGTCCTGGTCCGGAGCAACGCTTTTGTGAATGTCGATGATGAAGTGCAGGATCCCAAATACATCAACGGTTGCGGCGTTACCAATACGTCTGGCTGATCGATAGGGGTCATCCCGACCTCGCGTAGCCGAATGATCCATGACGACGTTCTGGAGTACAAACTTGTTCCACAAATCCGAACTTGGGTTGTAGTGATGTATTGGGCCGCCGAAGGAAGAAATGTTGCTCTGAAATTCTGAATTCTTGATTAACCCGAAAGTCGACCGATCCGGCTCGTACCTACGCGGAGCATATCCCGTCCAGCCAAAGATAGCGCCTCCGTATCGGCCCGCCTGGTTGTTCGTGAACACCGTACCAGATACCCACAACTCGGAATTCTCGAGGCTTATCGCTCCTCCGTTACCGGTTGCCAGATTGTTGGTGAATTCTGATAGTGCGTACACACGCTGAATGGTAAGCGGTGCATCAACGGTTCGAATCGCTCCTCCCTTTGCACTTTCGTTGCCGTCAAATCGACAGTCGACCGCATAAACTTCCCCACCGAAGGTCAGAATTGCTCCTCCACCTTGAACAGCTTTGTTGCTGGTGAACTCACAGTTCTTCGGAAACACGTATCCGCCGTAACCGTAAACCGCTCCGCCGCCCAGCAACGTCGAATTGTTGTGGAATTGGCATTTCTCGAGGTGCACCACGACGTCGCGGCTATGAACTACTGCTCCTGCCACGTTGGAAACGCAGTTTTCGAAACGCAAGTGCCTCAGCCAGACCACCGGGCTACCGTCGACGATGATGGTGCCGTCGGTCATGTCTGGACTGGTAATGCAAACGTCTGGATGTCCATCGCTGTTCGTATCACCATTGATGGAAACTTTGTTCCTAATCAGCAGTGAGGACGTTAGGACCAGCTCTGTCGGATTGTCTGAATCACCAGGAAACTGTGAGCGAAAGAACGTAATGTTGTCTCCGTCACGAGCGTTTTGGATTGCCTCCCGCAACGATGTGCGGCCATCATCGGGATCCACGATGTCTTGTGGCGTGTCCACGACCATGTCTGCACCACTTGCTGCGGCCATCGAGACGACCAACGTCAGAGCAACGACGCGTGCATAGAGACTGCGATTGGGAAGGTACATAACGATCTCCTAAGTGAAAAAGTGTGAATAGTTGCCTCCATAAGCTGTTCATGGACATCTAGAACCAAAGTGGGCCAAACACCACCGGCAGATTCCGCAGCAGGCCGGTGTAGCGACTTACGGGCGTGCTAGTTCGACGCGTTCACTGACGCCATGACCATGACCGAGCGATGCTAGCTGTCGTCGATGTGATAAATCGGTGTCCAATGTGACTACAACGGCATAGCATCAGATGCCGAATTGCCGTTACGATTCGCCTGTTTTGCAGCATGCAGTGGCAAATTGCGATCTCGCGCGGGTTTGGCACGTAGGATGCTTACCTTGCACGAGTCAAAGCAAGGCAACTGCAAGGAGGCAATAAGCCATGTGCGTTAACGCTCGAATCCGTCCAGCGATCGCGACTCTTTTCATCTGCGGATTTTCAGTCCTGGCCCTCGCAGTCGTACCAGCGCATGCAGGCAAACTTGATCGGCTTCGTGAGAAGATTGACGAGCAGAAAGCCAAGAAGAGCCAAACGCAAAAATCAAACGCGTCGCAGCCGAAGCGCAATTCTTCGCCGCCAAGCCACAAGAACCGAAATAACTCGTCGCGAAGCTCAAATCGAAACAAACAGCCATCAGTCGTCAGCAGCTTGTTGACGGCCACTGTCTCTAGCACGGCGACGCGGAAGACCGACAGGGACGATGACCCCCATCGACGTGAACAGGTCGCTGCACTCGTAAAGCCCCAGCAGTCCAAATCACAGCAGCCCAAGCAACAAAAATCGAAGTCACAGCAAAAGCAGCCGAGTCCAGGCGGAACGCTGACGAAAATCTCATCGCAGGTTCGGAAAGATCACGCACCTCCGCAGCAGTCGCCTTCGCACAGCAGAGCAGACGAACGAAACGGCACGCGAAACGTTCGCAGTTATCGCCCGCACGATGATTACGTCCACGGTCATGGTTATCGTCGTTCACCCTTGCGATTGGGAGTCCACCTCGGATCGGCATTTGGCCCAACATACTATCCGACTCCGACTTCATACACGGTCTATGAACAGTACTACGCAGATCCGATCGTTCGTGGGCAGACAGACGACTCGATTTTGATGAGCGAGTCTTACGTCGTGCAAGAACCCGTGTCGCCTGCAGTGCAACCGCCGATTCCGACGCCAATCGTCGAACAACCATACGTTGAGCCGCCAGTTGTCGAACAAGCGATCACTCCGATTGAGACTCCAATATCCACGATGCTAAAACCATGGAATGTGCGACTTGGAATCGAATACGTTGGAGACACAGCCGGCGACGTTTCTCAGTTCGGTTTCGACTTTCTGGCCAATGCAACAGGAGCCTTTGGAATCGACACAGACATCCGCATGTTACGCGAGCACGGTGACGATTATCGAGACCACCTGTGGCTAGGTGACTTCAACATTGTTTACGAGTTATTCCCATCCGAATACGTTCGGCCGCGCGTTGGTATCGGCGTCAATTGGCTTGCGGACAACATCGGCGGAGAAGCCGGTTTGAACTTAACCGTTGGAGCCGATTTCAAATTATTGTCACGACTAACAATGACGACCGAAGCTGATTTTGGCTCGCTAGGAGATTCCGACTTCTTCCATGCGAACGCCACGATAGGCTTGCAGCAGACGGAGAACGTCGAGTGGTACGCTGGCTACGACTACGTCGACATCGGCGGGGTCACCATCGAAAGCGTCGTTGGCGGATTGCGATTCCGATTCTAATGCGAATCCTGCACTGAAAACGCACCCGTTGAACGGGTCCCGCACATCAGATCGGTTCGATACAATACGCCCTCGCGATGACATGGTGAAATCGCAGATAGGATCGACCACTGAAACGGGACGAGCAGATGAGTGGCCAACTGTTAGATGGAAAAGCGTTAGCAAAAACGATCAAGACGGAATTGGCCGGCGAGGTCGTCGAATTCATCGAGAACAACTCGACTGTCCCCAAGTTAGCAGCCGTTTTGGTTGGCGATGATGCTGCGAGCGACGTCTATGTCCGCAACAAGCGGCGAGCGTGCGAGCAGGTCAGTATTGAAAGTGAACTGCACCGACTTCCAGCTGATACGACTCAAGAAGATCTGCTCAATCTGGTCGCTAGGCTGAACAAGTCGATCGAAGTGCACGGCATTCTGGTTCAATTGCCGCTGCCAAATCACATCGATACGACAAAGATTCTCGACGCCATCCATCCTCGCAAGGACGTCGATGCATTCCATCCCGAAAATGTTGGCAGGCTTTCACAGGGGCGTCCTCGGTTCTTGCCGTGCACGCCAAATGGTGTGATGCAGATTCTCCATCGCCACGAGATTTCAACTGCTGGAAAGCATATCGCGATTGTCGGCCGCAGCGACATCGTCGGCAAACCGCTGGCGATGATGATGGCGCAAAAGACGTCGCACTTAGGGCCCGATGCAGCAAACGGAACGGTAACACTGTGTCACAGCCGGACGACGGACCTAGCAAGCGTGACTCGGCAAGCGGACATTCTGGTCGCAGCAATTGGAGTTCCTAAATTCATCACGGCCGAAATGGTGAAACCCGGTGCCGCCGTGATCGATGTCGGAATCAACCGCACCGAAGACGGACTCGTCGGTGACGTCGACTTTGATGCAGTGCGAGAAGTTGCCGGTGCCATTACGCCAGTTCCCGGTGGCGTTGGCCCGCTCACGGTTGCAATGCTGATGCAAAACACATTGACCGCGGCACGATTGCAGGTCGGTTGCGAATGAGCAGCACATTGGTTCGCTCAACGTAACGCTAATCCGAAAGCCATCGGTCAATAGTGCGCGTAACGGTTTCCGCTTCGTCTTGTTGCACGAAGTGTCCGGCGTTCGGCAATGTTACGAGGGTGAGGTCTTTTTCGACCCACTCCCAAGTGTCGTTCAGGCCGGTTGCGAGCAACGCAGTGTCTTTCAGCCCGTGAATCATCAGCACCGAACATTCTACCTTTGGTAACTCCGGCCCCTCGTTCGAATATGGCTCGCGAGGATAGTTGGCTTTGTAATAGTTGAGCATGCCTTCGAACGACGAGCGGCGAAACGCTTCGACGTAACGTTTACGTGCATCCTCGTCGCGTACCCAGAACGCGAGACCTTCAGCGGACAGCTTGCTTGCGGCGCCAGCTTTTTGAAAGTTCCGAGCATATTCGCTGTTAGCCTGCTGCTGAGGGTTGTTCGCGAGTTCTCGTAACAGGCCATTTGGGTGCGGCAAATTGAGAATCACGAGCTTGTCCGTCATTTCGGGATGCTGCATTGCGAACGTCCAAGCAACAAAGCCTCCCCAGTCGTGACCGACAACGATCGCTTTGTCCCGCTTGAAGTGATCGACAACTGCCTTCACGTCGCCAACAAGTTTATCGACGGTGTAGTTTTCGATTCCTTCAGGCTGGTCGCTCTTGTTGTAACCTCGCTGATCGATGGCCACGACTTGAAATCGCTTTGCAAGCGTCGGCATCTGCTCTCGCCACGAATACCAAAAGTCAGGAAACCCATGAATCATGACAAGCAGCGGCCCTTCGCCTTTTGTGACGTAGTGGATGTTGACATCACCAGAAGTCGCGAAACCGTGCGTGCCAAACTGGTCCAGATCCTGAGCAAATATCGCGACCTGTAGGCCACAGGATGCCAGTGCAAACATCAGGAGAATCAAGCGTCGTTTCAAATTGGTCATGGCCGTGCTTTCGTGTGTCATTCTTCAACAAAGGAGGTACGCGAGTTCAATTCTGTGAGCAATCGTTGATTGGACTACGTCACTTTTGCAGGAGGACAGGCTTCAGCCTGTTATTACTGACTACATGACGATTTCCTAAATGCTGTACCCCAACAAAGTTGCGTTCACAATCATTCAAAAATTCGATGTCCAGTTAAGAGTCTTGCAGAAAGGCGGGCTGAATGCGATGGTGCAAAATGCTGCGCCCCTCGTTTGCGGGCATCGGCTGTCTATTGCGTCAGGACGCGCAGCAAAATCGGGCGTGAATCCGCATGTCTTTCGGGCTCGCTTGGTTGCGGGTTTGCCGCTACGCTGTAGCCCGTTCCGTTTTACCTTCAGACGATTCCGTGACGTATGCTTAAACGTCGCACTAAACCTAAAGAGGAATTCTTATGTTGAACCGATGGCTCCGAGTTTCCATGATCTGCGTTGTGGTCACTCTTTCGATATCGATTGCCAGTGGGCAAGACGACGCTTTACCGGATCCGCTGGGATCGGATTCGCAGAAAGCAAGCTACGGCTACGGATTCCAAACCGGCAGTGAGCTTATTAATGGTGACCTTGGACTGGACGTCGAAGCGTTCATCTTGGGGTTGCGTGATGCGGCCAGCAAGAAAGAAACGAGGCTGACCGATGAACAAATCGGCGCAGCGATTCAAGCGGTGCAGCAGGCGGCCCAGTCGCGATTTCAGACTAAGCAAACCGCTTTCATGGCAAAGTACAAAACGCTCAAGGGCGTCAAAGCCATGCCCAACGGAATTCTTTACAAAGTATTGACGGCGGGAACAGGCGATATTCCCGCGAAGACCGACACCGTCAAAGTTCACTACCAAGGACGATTTGTTGACGGAAATGAATTCGACAGTTCGTACAAACGAAACGAACCGGCCGTCTTTCCGCTCAATGGAGTCATACGAGGTTGGACCGAAACCGTTTCGCAAATGAAGGTTGGCGGCAAGTGGCAAGTGGTGATTCCTTCCGAACTCGCGTACGGACAGGAAGGCCGACCAGGAATCCCACCGAATTCCGTTTTGGTCTTCGACATCGAGCTGCTAAGCATCGAACAAAAGGGACAGTAGTACTCGCAGGCTGCCGGCCCTTCTTAGTCAGGAATTTCGAACCCGGGATCGTCTTCGGGTTCGTCGTCTTCGTCCGAAGCTTGTGGCGTGGTGTCGTCGGTTGAATCTTCGCTGGTCGCCTCGGACGAATCGCCCGTTTCGGTCGCGTTTGTTTCAGCCGAGCCATCTTTACCAAAGTTCTTCCGTTTTGCGACCGGCACGTAGTCTTCGTCGTAGAATTCGACGATTGGTTCGAGCTTAAATCCAGGAGGCGGGAACTCCTCGTCCATCTTCTTCATGACGTCGCGGTAGCGGTTGATCGCTTCGTAAAGATCTTCGGCGTCGGGAGTTTCGATCAGCATCGGATATTGCTCAAAGATCTCGCCCCACTTTTCCCACGCCAGTTCGTATTCGGCCTTCATCGTTTCAAGATCCGCCTTGGCCATCGCGTTGTCGGCATTGTAGACGTGGCGATGAGCGGCAATGGCCGTGTCGGTTTGTTCAACAGCGCAGCGAAACTGCCAATAGGTGTAAGCCACTTGCTGGCGGTTGATGTCGGCTGCCTCAATCCGGTCTTCGAGACGCTGCAGCCGACGGGCCATGCGAATAGTTTGAGCTCGGACTTTTTGCGGCGCACGTTGTGCCGCTTCTTCGTAGGTGACTTCGAGCTTTTTCTGAGCCGAGGCGGCCATCGAGATCTGTTCTTCGGTCCGACTCGCCGGTGGTGTTTCTAAGGCGATTCGATCCGCTTCAGGAAGCCCGGCGCGTTTTTCTTCAAGGATCGTTTTCATGATGTTGCCGACGAACCGTTCAAACTCTGCCTTGACTCGGTCGACTTCTGGTTGCAGAGTTTCCACGTCGTTGAGCCGAATCGTGAATCCGCGCGTCGATCCCAGTTCGCGATTCCCGTACTCGTTCCAACTGATACCCGCGTCGCGCCAAGCAATCTGCGCTGGTTCGCCGAGATACCCTTCTTGCTCGATTGCCGACGCGTAGCTCATCAACCATTTTGGTGGATGAGAGTGGAAGATCAGTGGCGTTTTACCCCGTTTCAGTCGCCGCGTTTCATCGATCAGCTTTCCACGGATCGGAACGCCGGAGTCGACTTTTTCTTGTCCGCGCAAAAACCACTGTCGCCCAACCAGCCAATTATCGGGACGGTTGTCCGGTCCGAGCGTCACGTCCATGGGAACCTCTTTGGCAAGCTCGCTATGAAAGTCGTCGTCTTTTCTGAAGAGTCGGCGATACTGCACTTTTTCGTCAGCTCGCCCCAACTTGTGACCAAACGTCCAGCCGAGTTCCCAAAACAGGACCGGTTCGTGCTCGTTATAAGTGACGCCTTCCTGCAGGAAATTGATTCCCTTCTTCACCCACAGATATCGAGTTCGATAGTCGTCAAATTCGACGGAAACGTTGTACGCAAGATTCCAACCTTGAAACTGCCAGACGGAAATGAACCGCGGCTGAAGCTTGCTAATCTGCCGAAGAGTCGCGGCGAGGTTATCCCAATCGCCTTCACGTTTGAATTTGTTGGCTCGGCCCCAGAGCAGATTTGCAGCTATGCCTCGCATGCCCAGCGTGGCGAGTTTCATCGACTCGCTGGTTGGATCGATTTCACCCAGGTCGGCCATCGACAGCGAGTACTTTGTTTGCATTCGTGCAAGTTGGCCGCCACCACCAATTGTTCCGTCGGCCTGTCGTGAGGCTGGACGACTAATGAGCGAGATCGGAACTAGCAGCACCACGATCAACGCGGCGTAGATAACTTTTCGCTGAAACGACTGATTGCCGATCATGCTGCAATCTCTCTGGTTCTGAAGAAAAAGTAACCTGCGGCGGCCAAGACAATAAAATAGGCGGCCGTTATTACGCAGTGCTGGGCAACAAGTTCAGCTGGAACATTAAAGCCATAGGCCACGAAATTCGCCGTGTTGAATTGGCTGCAATTTGGCATGGCGTAGCTGACACCTTCGATAACATGCATCGCTACGCCGTCGATCGCCTTAAGCACCTTAATTCCAACGGCTTCATCGTCCAATTTTACCATTTGATTCCACTGCAGAATCAGCCGAACGAACGATTCGAGTGGACCACCGCCCATAATCTCTCCAGATGCAACGCCGAAGATCATCGACTTGTTGTAGCCCAATACCATCGACGCCAACGTCGCCAACACAGCAACGGAGCCGTTCAAGAACGTGCTAAACATAACGCCGAAACAAGTCACAACAACCATTTGAAACCAAATGCTGGCGAAACCTTTGATGAAGTTCGACCAAAATGGACGATTCGATGCTCGCAGATAGAGGTCGGCCGGAGCCATACCAAAGTACTGAGCTCGGTGCAGGCAGCGAACCCAAACTTCGATTTCGCCATCGCGAACCAGGTCGCGAAACACGTCACCCACTTCTTCTGAGGCACCGTCGCGAATGATCGTGATCTTGCGATTGATTTTTCGTTCGTAGACTTCGCCATCGCGAGCAATAAAGTTCATTGCGACGCTGCGGATGTTGCCCGATGTGGGATGGCCTTCGTCGTCTGGCGGCCCAGGTCGAACGAGTTCAATTTGCCCCGTCAGCCCTGATTCAATTTCACCTTGAAATGTTCGGAATACGCGAATGGTCATTTCGAACGGCAACGCATCGTCTCGGAAGTCTTCTTCAGAGATTTTAAATCGCCAGATCGCCGTCGCTAACGTGCCGCCTTCGATGTATTGTCGATACAGACTCTCGTATCCCACGTTGACTCCATCGCCGGGCTGGCCGGAGGAATCGAGAAACCGCAATTTGCCCATGATCGGCACGCGAGCTTGCAGCATCCCGCGAGGACGTCCGAGCTTAACGTCTCCGTCGTCGACTACCGCGTCGTGGTAATGATCCTTAGAATGTTCGACCAGTACTTTGCCATCGCGGACGATGACGTCGTGGCGATGATCATGAACCGACGACGATCGACCGGTTTGCTGCGTGTGCGATTCACCGTCTTGCTCGACGGTTTGTTCAAGCAACTCGGTTTGCGCGACAACGTGCTGGTGTTGCAGGCCTCGAGTGACGAAGATCAAACTCGCGATGCACATCACGACGATCAGAATCGTGCCGATCGCGCAAAAGCCCAGCATCCTGCCGAGGACAACTTCCCACGCTCGAACCGGTTTCGTGACCACCGTGTAAATCGTCCGATTCTTGACGTCACCGGGGATGCTGAACGAGCTGACAAACACCGCCAAGAAGACGATTAAGAAGTTCGCGGCGGTCATGACGAAGCTGATGTACAACCGAGCCGGATGCTCGCTGCGGCGGTCCAAATACCACGCCGCGAACATCAAAACGACGCCGAAAACGATGAACACCCAAAACACTTTCCGCCGCACTGACTCCTGAAACGACAGTCGCGCCATCGCGTAGACTCGTCGAGGCGAAATCTGAAACAGTTCGATCAGCCCCGTCGAGATTGTGCGAATCGTGGCGTTGATTGCTTCGAGCGGACCGTGTCGCAGTGAGCCGGCCACGTATCCAGCAAAAAGGCTGAGCAGCGCTAACCCAGCAAGTGCGGTCAGGAATGGCCCGATCTGAATGCCGAGCCACTCCCAAACCGGTATGATTTCGTAGTCTAGTTTCATGCTTATCGATTACCTGAAATTCAGGTTTATGATCAAGGTTTGGTCGCTACTTCGATTCGATTTTTGCCGAGTTGCTATCCACTGATGCGCGTTGCGACATAGCTCGGCGACCGGGATGAGCTTCGCTTTCGCGAACGATCTGAAGGAAGAGGTCTTCAAGCGTGGTGCGAGGATTGTCGACATCTCGCAGTGTGCCACCGTGTTTTTCAATCACACCTCGGATTTCGTCAATCGCTTCGGCGGGAAGTTTTTCGGCTTGGAACTGCGTGACGTCCCGCACTTTCAATAGCGAGTCAACGCGTCCCATTTCTTTCAGATCGCCTTGATAGAGAATCGCGATACGATCACAAACATCTTGAACGTCGGCCAACAGGTGGCTGCACATCAGGACCGTTTTTCCTTGCTCCTTGAGTTCAACGATCAGGTCCTTCATTTCTCGAGTACCGATCGGATCTAAGCCCGTTGTCGGTTCGTCGAGCACGACCAGATCGGGATCGTTGATCAGCGCCTGGGCTAGTCCAATTCGACGCGTCATCCCTTTGGAGTATTCTTTGAGCTGACGCCGCTTCGCCCAGGTGAGTCCGACTTGTTCGATTAACTCGGCGACTCGAGCACGGCGTTCTGCTCCCGACATGTTGAATAAGCGGCCGTAGAAATCGAGCGTTTCTTCGGCGTTGAGGAACTTGTAGAGATACGATTCTTCGGGCAGGTAACCGATCTTTTCGTTCTTGCTGACGTCCGTCGCTTTTTGGCCAAAGACCAACGCCTCGCCACCCGTCGGAAACAGCAACCCTAACAACAGTTTGATGGTTGTCGATTTTCCTGATCCGTTGGGTCCGAGCAAACCGAAGATCTCGCCCTTGCGGATCTCCATGTCCAACGCTTTGAGTGCGCGAACTTTTGGACGTCCCCAAAAGTCGCGATATTCTTTGGACAAGTTTCGAGTTTCAACGACAACTTCGGGCGTCGTCGACTCCGCCGGAGCCGGCTGGGCAACCGTTGATGTCATGTAGGCCTCCGCTCACCAGCTGAATCTAGCTTCAACCGGAATTCTGATTTGATGGAATGAACAGATATGAATTTCAATAAAAAATTAATTGACAGTATCAATCGAGAAACGGAGCCGACTTCACCAGATAGTGGTAGAGATGGGCCACGTCGCACTTTTCAAGTTTAGCAAATTGACCTTCGAACGTTCGAGGCTACCGCCGCAAATCCACTCGTCCGTACGATTATGACCCTTGGCCAGTTCGAACAGCAATTCGACTTGTGATGATTTGCAGCGACACAAATTCTTGACGCGATTCGGGAACTATTCGTCGGCCCACCCGCGTTCACGTCAATTCTTACTATAGAAAACTGGCGTTCAGGCTTCAAGAAAGCTTGAACGCAACCATGTGCGATGCGCAACAACGGGCGTGTCAACGCCCTGTTCACGCCACAAAACTTCGCCACCCTGTGCCTGAGTTAAGCCGGTTGGATTAGGTAAAGATTTTGTTGCTTGCGGGTTATCTGCCGCTTAAAATCACCGCAACTATTGTTTTGCGGCAAGTTTTTCATGGGAGATCAAAGATGAAGTTACGGGATTTGCTTACTTACTTACTTACAGGCAGCGTGTTGGCAGCGATGGCATCCAGTCTGTTTGCTCTTGAACCGGATGATCCAGCGCTGGTGGGAGTGTGGCTGTTCGACGAAGGAGAGGGAGACGAAGTTGGCGACTCGTCTGGCAACGAGAATGCTGGCTTGATGGGGATCGAAGAAGACTTTGAATGGGGCGATGGTAAATTCGGCGGCGGGCTCGCTGCATTTGGCGCAGGGAACATTGACGTGGAAAATTCGGACAGTATCGGCAGCATTGCGGAAGCGTTGACCGTCGCAGGATGGTTTCGAATCGATGCCGATTCAGATACTGGCGTTCGCAAGAACGGCGCATTCTTGCTGGAGGACCAGTCGGCAAGTGAACCTGTGCCGGATGGTTGGTCATTTCGCATATGGACCAGCGACGGATTGTCTCCTGGGTACTATGGAACGACAGAACTCGAACAGGAAACCTGGTACCACATCGCTGGCACGTATGATTCCGAAAGCGAGGCGATGGAACTATACATCAACGGCGTACCTGAAAGTGAGGCTGAAGGTGGCGTGCTTCGAGACAACGGTGAGGAGTGGGATCCAATCTGGGGCGGTGACATCGCGCAGGCGGGTCTGTTGCAGCTAAAATATGGGCCCGAATCCTATACCGGCGCTATGGACGAAATCGTGATCTATAACCGAGCACTCTCTCAAGCAGAAATCGTCGAGTTGATGGGCGGCTGGGCCAATCTTGGCGGAGGCGGCATAATTGGTGACGTCGATGGCGATGGCGACTGTGATGCAGCTGACATCGACGCGATCGCTGCCGCAATCAGCGGTGGAAACAGCGACGCAAAGTTCGACCTCAACAATGACGGAAGCGTCGACGATGCCGACCGAGTATCGCTTATCAAAGACCTCAAGAACACTTGGATCGGCGATTCGAATTTGGATGGCGAATTCAACAGCTCGGACTTTG
>JAGQPC010000117.1 GCA_020426925.1 Planctomycetales bacterium
GCGACGTTCTCACGTGCTGGCTCCTCCGCCGTTACGGTAAAACGCGACGAATCTAACAGGTTTGCCAATTGCTCCATCGTCGTCGCGTGTAGGTTTTCCATCCGATCCGAATCAGAATTCCGAGTTTCGTCGACAACGAACACGACGATTTGCTTGTCGGTATCGTCAATCGAGTCGCGGATGCAGCTGGCAACTGCGCGAGCTAGCGATGCGGCCGCAAATTGCCCTTCGGTGAAGACGGGAGATTCGTATTTCATTTCGTAGTCTTTGGACCAAGCGTTGCCGGGCCAGAAGAGTTCGGGAACAACGGTCCCGCGTTCGTAGGTAGCCATGTCACCCCACTCAAACTCTTTAAGCTCGCCTTGAATGGCCTCAGGCCCCTCCGACTCCACGATCGTTTCACTTGGTGCGATGTGATATGTCGCTGTCGCCGGCTCAGAACGTGTCTGGTACGTTACGGCCGGCGTCACGATTGCCGCGAGTAACGCACAACAGACGAGCAACGCGCACATGATGCAGCCGACTCGGAACAGTGCCTTCTTGCCAGACGCGGCGCCGACCAACAGCGCCAAAACAGACGCTCCGAATACGATGGTCGCTGCCAAGATAAGAATTATTGGAATGTTCATGCCTGTTTCTCCGTTGGAAGCTGCCGTTCTCTTGAAGGCCACGCCAAGATTGCAGCACCGGTCAATCCTGTTAGCACCGCAGCGCCCATGATCGCTAAAAAGTCCTCATCCAAAAACGTTCGGTTGAGTGCCCTAATAGGACCTTCCGCTACCCATTCTGATGCCTGATTCCATCTTGTGTCTTCGAATCCGTTGTAGGTTACGCCGAGCGCAACGGCGATGCAGATGCAACCAAAGAGTGCTCGGAAAATATGGCCTTTGTTGCAATCCCGCCGCGCGAACATGAAGGAA
This sequence comes from Planctomycetales bacterium, assembly GCA_020426925.1. GTDB lineage: Bacteria > Planctomycetota > Planctomycetia > Pirellulales > Pirellulaceae > JAGQPC01. The sequence continues at coordinate 921 of JAGQPC010000117.1, forward strand.
ACAGCGCCGATCACCGTAAACGCTATGGCGACAATAACAGCAACCAGGTGCATCGCCTCGGGCCAATCATGTCCACCCAATAGTGCCGCCAAACCATCAAACGATAGGCCTTTATCGATTTCGAAATAGGAAACGGTCGTAAAGCCGATGCTGGCCACAATCGCGCCGCACGCAAGAAACAGACACGTGGTCCCTATCGCATTCAGCATCATTGCACCGAAACGAAAACGTGTCGTCGCCGGAACTGAGGATAGGTGATTGACTGGAGTCGAGCTTGTTTGCCGAACGGGACCAACGACTCGGCCTTCCGCATCAGTGAACTGGCCGGTGATGATCATGTACGCATCATAGATTTGACCGACGAAGAATAATCCACCTGTCAACAGCCAAATGATTCCAGACACGACCCGACCGACAACGATCCGATGCAGCCCGCCAACGGGAAACACAAAATAGACTAGGTTCAGCAGCAACACTGTCATTTGACTGTGCTGCGAGGATTCCAGCGCAGAGTCGGATTGGACTTCGTTTGCGTTTTCGCGCTTGGCAGTCGGTTCTGGTGCTGCGGCAGCATTCTCAATGAGTTCCGCAGATGAACTTCCTAGTGGCTGCGCAAAACTGGCCGCCGCCATTGGCCGCTCGTCAAGAGTCGGTGGCGAGTTGCTTGAGGCGGATTGCTTACGCCGGTAGTCCCGAGCAGCAGGATTTCGAGCTTCATCCACGGGCGACAGGCGGTGAAACGGACTCAACATTTGCGCGGCGAAAATCGACCCGATCGCCAATCCCATGCCCGCGACGACATCAGCTCGCATGAAACCGGCAACTATCGCTGCTGAAATTGCTCCAAGCATCACGAGAGTCAGATTCAACCGAGTGTCTCGAGTGGGTGACGTGTGTCTTTTCCAGTTGATGAACAGCAGAGGAACGCTACCCAAAAACCAAGTTGGCGGCTCAGCTGCTCTTAACATTGGTGTAGTAGCAAAGAATGCTATGGCAAGCCACGCAGCCATCACAAAAAACTCTTTGGCTGGACGCCAGTGAATCGCTTGAGCCAAACGTCCTCGCCGAGCGGCCAGGACTCCGCCCAGAAACATTGGGATAAAGAAGCCTAAATAACGTCCAAGGTTTGCACCTAAATAATGCGCCTGCCGGAAATAAGTGGAGCAGACCGATACGTACGCAGTTAGCAGCAACAGAATGAGAGCGGTCAACAGCATGCGTTGCCGCTTGCTAACCAAGTCTCTATCGATCAATTCGCCAACGACGTGGCGCTGCTGACGCTGCCAAGGCATACGAAAACCATGACCGTGCTGCCCACCGTCGACAGCTTCGGGCCCTTCGATGATGTGAGCGTTTATCGCATCCGCAGTGTCCTTCGTGGAATCGCTCGAGCGGCCGTAGACTTCGGTGGGAACCGCCGCGGGCGACAAGAACATGTCATTCTTTCCACTGCCACCGCCAGGACCGCCGCCGTCAACACTGCCTCCTGTAGGAATCGGCTGAGCCGTAACTTTTTGGGCTACCTTTTCAGCAACAATCGAAAGCTCCATCGGATTGAACGCAGTGACGCTGTTTTTCACATGGTCAGCGCCAAACAGAGACTCCACCATCTCGGCCGCTGTTTGAAATCGGTTGGCGGGATCTTTCGCAAGTGCCTTTTTGATCGTGCGTGCGTATGGTTGTTCGATGCCAGTCAGGTCGGGTTCGGCGGTGACGTGCTTCATGATCACCTCGCCCATGCTTTCGCCGACAAATGGAGGTTTGCCAGTCAGCATTTCGTAAAGCATGATGCCTAGGGCATAGATGTCGACTCGAGCGTCATACTTGCCCATGCCAATTTCGGGAGCCATGTAATGCACCGTGCCGACGGTCATCGTGTGGCCGCTGCGATGGCTGGTCGAAATAATCTTGCTGAGACTGTAATCGCCAATCTTGACAATGCCTTCTTCGAAGAAGACGTTGTGCGGCTTCATGTCTCGATGCACGATTCCGTGATCGTGCAAGTACGTGATTCCTTTGGCGAGTTCGCGGATAAAGAACGCCGCTTTGGTTGCACCCAGGCCGTTCGGCGTCTCGTCCAACAACTGCCGGAGACTTGGCCCGTCGACGTACTCCATGATGACGAACGGCTCTTGACGATCGTTGAATTTGACATCGAAAATCGAAACGAGATGCTGGCTCTTCAGGTTCATGCAGTGGCCGATTCCGCGCAGTTCCACGTCTTCGTAGTTCTGGACGACCTTCAGGGCCACCTGACGACCGGAATCACTCAGCGCGTAATAGACTTCGCCGAATCCCCCCCGCCCCAACCCGCGTTGAATTGTGAATCCGTCGAGCGGTCGATCGCCGTTTTGGTATCGAAAAGCTGGCATCGTTCGCCCCTTAGACGTTTCTGCGTGCGTCGACATTCACAGCCGATGCTACAACGTTGATATCACCCAATAAAACCGGTCGGTCGAACTCGACTGGTACCGGCTCACCCGCTTTGCCTTTTCCTGTGTCCATCGGTCTGGCTTGCAGCCGATTGTCGCGGACGAACAGGACGTAAGGATCGCTCGCCATCGACGATCGCACGTGAGATGCTGCGTTGTTTGCGATGACTAATGCATTGTCGAACAAAACCAATCGTCGGCCACCTTGAGGACCACTGCAACCGGTAAGCTCGATCACCGCCGAAGAACTGGCCGCACACGGCAACGAAAACTTAAAACTGCTGCGAACGCCAAGCTCGACGCGGTCACCGTGCGAAAGTAATCTCGACGTCGCTTTACGATTGTTGATCACGATCGGTTGATCGCTCTGCAAAATGTAGTCGCCGTCTTCTCGCGTGATCGTAGCCAGTGCAGTCGCTTGCCCGGCTACTTCGACGTCATGTTTTTGCGAAGCTGACCGAGGCCCAAACGTGATGGAATCCCTACGGAGCACAAAGCATCCAGGTGCTCCATCGACTTGCAACGCGAAGGCATCGGGCACACTGTCAACGATCGCCTCCAAAGTCTGGGGCACGATCGTCGCTGTGACGATTGGAGGCTTGTCACTATGACGACCATTCGCTGCTTGCCGCGCTTTGCGAAATTCTCGATGCGCCAAAACCGACAGCGGAGATGTGCTCAACTGGTCACGAGCTTGCTGAGAAACCTGAGCCGCCTCGATCGCTTCCGAGATCCACGACGCCGATGTATGTGCCTGTTGCAAGCTACGCAGATCGGCGAGCACCGGCCGCAGATCGCATTCGTTCAAACCATTCGCGATTCGCTGGCAGAGTTCCAAAGAGCGCCGGCAAGCGACTGCCGCTTCCGAATCGATCAAACCTCGAATGCGGTCCATTGCGTCGACGGCATGGACGAGCTGTCCAGATTCAATTGCGCCATTGGCTTGATTAACGATCGTTTTCCCGAGCGCAACAAGCAGAGCCAGAAATCGCTCGTTCTGCGGACAGATCGTCTTCAGCTCGCGCAAAACTGCAACCGCTTCGTTCAGTTCCGAATCGGCGATCGCGCGCTCGACGCGTTGAATGCGGCTGTGAATAATATGGTCGCGGCGGTCCGCTTCTTTCTTAAGCTCGGCGACGGTCGTGCTGGATCCGATTTCGTCGCAAGCGGCTTGGCCGAGTGCAATCTCTCCCCGGTCGATGTGCCGTTTCGCGGTGGCGATCGCTAGCTGGCGTCGCTGCGCGTTCTTGGCTGCCGCTTTGTCTGCTGCGAGTGCGTTTTCTCGCAGCTCGACAATTTCAGGTTGATTGCCCGCGAGTTGTGTCGCTTTTTCGCAATCGTTCAGAGCTTCTCGATAGCGTTCGGCTTGCAGATGTTCTTGTGCGCGATCGATCAGCTTTTTCACTAACTTGCCAATCAACTCTTGGCCTCGGCGATGTTCCTTGGCAGCCGACTCGGATAGAACTTCGCAAGCTTCGTCTAGGCGTCCGTCGACAATGGCGTGCTGAGCGTGATTGAGGCGGAAGATGAGCACAACTGGTCTCGCTGTTGAAAAGGAACACGGTCCATTCTAATCGGGCAACGTCAACTTTGCTGAGTGCATTGCATCCGAAAGACGCTTAAAGGCTGTACTCCAGCGTTTTCACGCAGGTGACTCCCCGAGCCTCGCGAGAACGCGAGCAAAATTGGGTGGTTTGGCTCGGAGAGTCGCACCTACGTGACGGTTGGACGGATTCGCAGGTGACGCATCAACGGAAAGTCAGATTTCGTCGTTCGTCGAAACCTGTTCGGTTACCTGAGTACCATCTTCCTGGCCGAGGTGTTCATCGATTTCGGCAAGCAAATCGTGCTCGTCCTGCACATCGACGTAAACCGGAATCTCACCGTCGCTGCTTAAGTATTCGGCTTCATGCTCCAGCACTCGCCGGGCTGTCTCAAGTCGCGTCGCCAATTCCGACATCAGCTTTTCGGCTTGAGCTAGCTGGGTGTCATCGACCGCGACGCCGCTAACAGCTTGCTGAGCCTTGATGAGCCGATGCTGTGCGACAAGCTCTTCGATCTGCTGTTCAAGTGCCGCTTTCTTCGAACGCGTTTTTTCCAGCATCAACTGTGCTGCTTGCAGAGACTTCTTTCGCGTGGTGAGTAGCTGCTTCTTGCTGGTAACGATCGATTTTGCTCGTTTGTACTGTTCGAACTGGCTCGATAGTCGTTCGGTCAATTGCTCGCGAGACATATCGCGACCATTCACGGTGTACGAAACTTGCTGGACTTCGAACTGGCCCTTAAGGGCTGCGACGGACGAGCGCCGATTCAGAAGATCTTCTTCCGCTCGCGAGACTTCTGCTTGCAGTCGTTCGACTTCGATTTCTTCGCGAGCGATCGTTTGAATGTTGGCTCGAAGTTCGGGAATGACTTGATTGACCATGTCGCGAGCTCGGCGTAGCTCGAATTCCATTGGCACGGCACTTTTGACTGATTAGCTGACGGTTTTGGTTGACGTCGAGACGTAACTACCCAATTGGCGGCCAAACACCAATCCTCCGACGACAGCAAACCCGACAACCAACGTGACAGTAAACTTGATGATGTGTGAGACCATGACACCAACCTCCACCTGCGAGCCAGACCGCAATTCTGCAGTCGCGAGCCGCCCATTCCCGGCCCCAAGCCGCGAATTCCCGGGCAATACCATGTAATCGCTGCTGGAGTAGGGTTATTTCAGCGGTTGGGAAGATTCTTTCGGAAGTCCCGAAAACAGCTCATTTTGGAGCTACTAGATCGAAAAGTCTTCGCCGAAAAAGCAGACTCTTGCTAAGTGGCGTTGTTCTTCGAGCATGCGGTGGAAGGACACGCCGGCGACGTCAAGCATCACGGTCTCGTCATCGTCTTGGCGGCCGATGGTGCCTCCGACGTGCAGAGTTGCGGTAGCGAGCACTAGCGTTCCCTCGACTTCCTCACCCATCTTGAACGGGAGATTGTCGCCGTAGTATCTCGTGCGGAATCGAAGCCCTTTTTCTGACAATTCGGTGATGACGTATTCGTGCGTTTGAATGAAGATTCGTGGACGTTGAGCCACCGGATAGCGCAGTCGATAGTAATCTCGCCGACACGAGATCTGCAAGAATGGGTAATCCTTCGACATGACTAGTTCTCTGTCCAGCTACTACGGAAAACTCGCGTACAGATTCATCGAACGTGGACCGCAGTACTTGCTCGTAAATCCAACATCGCTGGAGCCGGAGTGTAGTCATCAGGACGGTTATACCGCGATTGCTGGCTGTACGGTGTTCAAGACTGATAGCGTGTGACCACCACACCTGGCGAAGGTTGGATGTGCGTTGGAGCACATCGTCCGCACTCTTGGGCTCTTCACAAACAGACAAAGCGCGTCCCGGGCAATGCGGCGCATGAACGCACTAAATGCAGACTGCAGCGGGGTTGGTCTCCGTGGGACTTTTTCAAACTACAGGGCAGAGAATTCTTCAGATTCACTGGCGCGAATGGGCGCAATTCTCTGCAGTAGGAGTAAGTCGACGCATAGCGGCCGATGAAGGGAAGCCGTTCTTTGGGCGCTCACGTTGTAATTTCGTAGCCCTTACGCTGCTCGCGGCTGACAAATGTGTTGGCCTCATTGTCGCCAACAAACGTGTCGGTGTTCGGATCGAAGACAAGTTTGCGGCCCAATCGCAAAGCGATGTTGATCGCGTGGCAGATCGAAAGCATCCGATGATGCGTGACGACGTCTGAAACCGGAGTCTTCCGAGTCTTAACGCAATCGAAGAAGTTGTTCATGTGGGCTCCCA
>JAGQPC010000118.1 GCA_020426925.1 Planctomycetales bacterium
GAGGTTTTTGCTGGGGAAGCTGCGGGTTCCGTTTGGAGCGACCGGCGCGAAGGGCATCATCTTTGCCGGTCCGGTTGGAAACACGTCGCCGTTTGAAGTGAACCAATCCGCTTTCTTTCCGCCTCGTTCGTACAGTTCCGCGTAGCCCAGGTCCAAAACCTGAACCTCAATTCCGTGGGGCAAGCGGCCTTTGCCTGCTGCCAACTGGTCGATCGATTCTTGGCTTGCCCAAACGAACACTCCCGAATTGCCGCCCTTTTTTTTGTGCTTCCATTCGCAAACGAGTTCAAAGTTTTTAATCATCTCGTGGGATCGAATGACCCCAACCGGTTGGCCTGTGCAGTGAGCAACTCCATCCTTCCACGTCCACGTGTCTTTGTCGCAGTTCACGTTGACGAAATCGTTTTCGGTCAGAGTGCGCCAACCATCGCCAATTCCGTTGATCGTTGCTTGCTTTAGCGACGAGGAACCGGTCGCGGCCGCGACACCGACATCCTTGACGTGATTGATTTCGTCAATCGTTAACTCGCGATTGAATATTGCGAGATCATCCATGTCTCCGATGTACGCGATTCCAAGCATCATGACCAGCTTGTTCAGGTCCCACGTCAATTTTTGGGATCGGTCCAACGTGCCAATCTTCTCTCCGTCGATAAATAGCGTGCAGTTGGAGTTGTCTCCCCTGATGTTGGTCAGTGTGAAAGCAACGTGAGTCCACGTGTCGCGAGAAAACGGTGGCTGCTTTTCAACGACCATGGGCCGCTCGCTGTCGGGCAAACCGTCGAAGTCTTTGTTGTCCGGATTCCAATAAGCAAAATCTGAAAAGACGCCCAAGCGAAAATGTCGAGGCGAATCGTCTTTTGTGAAGTCGAGAAAAATAGAGGCGTCATTCCACTTCTTGTCGGTAATCTGGATCGGGTCGACGAAACCGGGTTTTAAACCGTCTTTCGGATCAACCTTCAGCCACAACGACACCGTTGTTGAATGAGCCTCCGATGAATAAGGAATATTCCCCTTACCTGTGAACAAAAGCACTTTTTGCGAGACGTCCGAAAAACGCAGGCAGCCGCCAAACTTCCCGCCCGATGGCGCTAACGAAACATGGTCTGGCACGCCCGCTGTGATTTCGTTGCGGTCCAGATTTGCAGCGGTTAACGCCAACGCATCGCCGCCAGCAACGCGAGCGTTCACCGAATCGTCAAACGGAACGTGAAACACCAACGCGCCCGCTAGGTCGCAGTGACCAGTCGCTGCTTGGGTCAAGGAAATAATCAATACACTAAACAGTTGGAGCTTATTCACAGATACGCCTTTGGCTTGGATTTGGCAGTGCGCGAAAGTGGCCGGTTGCATGCCGAGCAACACCAGTAGTCCAAGGCATCTTGGAGTTCGGGTAGCTCGTAGTGGATCTTGCTAAAGATCCCGTCCGTCAGGAAGTTTAGCAACTTCCACTACTCGAAGACTAAGTTGACACAGACTACTATCCGCGCCAATAAGTCGACTCGGTTGGAGCAGTATACTTGACCGCCATTTCTGGTGTGGCCACCTTCACTTGTCCTCGATGCAAGGAGTTTACTCCAGCGATCACCATACCAGAAGTTAGCAGTGTTCGCTCGACCGGATATGGTGCCTTGTTGTCAATGACCAGGTCTTCGATGTGGCGAGTTAACGGATTAAAAAAGTCAGCAGTCGTCGAGCCATGAGTCGGCATCGGCAAGTACATTTGACACGACACGATTTCGTCCTCGTCAGCAATGTAGCCCGCGTAGTTGAAATCTTGGATGCCAGTTAGCAACATCGTCGTGTGGAATCCATCCAGATGCTCGATCAAGTATCCCGTCGTGTTCGGAAGTGTCTTTTTGAACCATTCGTAGGTCACGGCAGCCGTTGGAAATCCGCCTTCAACCGGTAAGTTGTGACTTCGAGTGAGCGCCGAAACAATCAGACGCCGAGTCAACTCTCGGTCTGTCCCTTCTAACAAGTTCCACAGGTTTTCGTCGCGGGCAGCGTGAACTGACCGGATGCCAACTTCGCCACCTTTGCGTCGCTCCGACATGCACTGCGCCGTTTCCAACGCGTGGATGTCGTAACTGTCGACTCCACCGTATGCGACACAAACGCTTTCCTTGAGCCCCGCGCCGTAGGGCATGTCAATTTCGGGCATTCGCCGAGTCACAGGCAATGACGAACCGGCCAGGAACTCGAACCCCAAGCGTTTCGAATCGGCGACCATTTCGACACATTCGTTCCACTTGGTTGAAAGGTGTTTGTCGTTGAAAACCGGGACCGATTTGCCAGAGTCTTCGAAAACTTTCACGACCTTCTTGAACCAATCGCAACGCGGATAGCGGCGCTGTCCTTTTTCGTTGGTTGGGTAGTTGCCGTGTTCCGCGATAATAACGACTCCATCAACGGCAAGCTTTCCCGTCCCCAAAGTCAGCGCGTCCTCAATCGTCTTGAATTCACGAAGACCGTGCTTCTTGATGCGATGGCCAGAGAGATCGCCATCCGGATGTTGGTCGATGAACACGGATGCGACGTCGACTCGAGGTTTTGCCCAGCCACCACCCCACGTGTAACCTTCCGTCAGCCTGTCCAGAAAATGCTGGGCGTGGGAATGCTGCCGCACTTCCGTGCCAAGAAAAGCAACCGCCTTGCGTTTACCGCCTGCATCAGCCGCGAGCAAGCTACAAAATCCAGGAGCAGCAATGACACTTGAGGTGGCCGCTATAAAATCACGTCGGTTCAATCGTCGCATCTCGATTCCTTACTTTTACGCTTGACACACTTGTGTGTGGTTTAGCCAAAAGTGTGCCGCGACGCAATCATCGCCGGGCGTGCCTGCAGTCAGATCGCCCAAGACTTACGCCGTTCGCGGCACACGGTTTCTTCGCGCTCATGAAGAGCAGCCCGTTACGAGCGTTGTCGAGCGAATCGCAAGCAAGCGACCAGGCCGATACACGTCAACGCAACTGCGCCAGGCTCGGGAACGGCCTTGAGATTGACGTTGTCGATATGGGCTAACGCACTGTTCTGATCGCCAAGTATGAAACGGATCTCTGGATGGTAGACGTCCGTCATCAGCTGTTGCCAGGAAACCGTGCCTGCTGTCTCGTCCATCCAGCCGTTTGCAATCGCTTCTGCGTTGGACCACGTCGGGTCGAACATTACTGAATGACTTTGCCACGCGTTGGTGAAAATATCGGAAACGTCTTTATGCCAGCCGTTGAAGGTAGAGTCCTGATAGCGGAATCGGACCCACGTGTCTGCGAAATCACCGGTATCGTACTTCGCGTCAAAAGAGAGCATCCATGCCTGTGAACCGGTGTAGTCTCCAGATAAAGCCGCCAATTCGGTGGTTGCGCCGGTATCAAAAATCGGGTCAGCAAGCAAGCGTCTTACGGCCAGCGAGCCAGCTGGATTGCCGTCCGTGCCATCGTTTACGACGACGCTGGAAGTCGTGCTTGGAATCCAGCCGTTGGTATCCCCTCCGTCCCAGCCTTCCGAGTACGGCCCAGCGGCGGACACGGGCTGAACCGGTAAAAGTAAACCGACAGAAATCAATGAAGCGAAACGAACGGCTGACCAATTGATTGACATGGAGCGACTCCTCTACGCAAAAGTGATGAAACCTCAAGATCCAACATCGCAGTCCTTTCACTCACCACGTGCAGCCACGAAAAAAGCCGCTGGCGAGCTGTGCATTAGATGGCACAGACCGCCAGCGGCCCTTTTCGGTGAATGCT
>JAGQPC010000119.1 GCA_020426925.1 Planctomycetales bacterium
TTTCTCGAGATCGGCTACGAGATGATCGACCGCGGCGGACGTGTACGTTCATCAGCACTGACGAAGCAACTGCGCGCCGCTCAACAGCATGCGGCCGATGGTGTTACATTGTCGATGCTTGTGCCGTCAGTCGATCACGTTTGACTTACATGGCAAGCCACTCGAGCATACCTACCGCACCTAACTGGGCGATCCGACGGGGATCCGGACACAATGCTTAGGCTTCTTTCCGGGCGCCCACGCTTGATTTTGCATATTGGCGTGTGTGGCTGGTAGAGAAACTGACGATGAGAAGGGCCGTCCAGTAAGACGCCTAACATTTGCAACACCACCGGAAGACAGATGGCGCGACATATTGGCTCGATCGTGATGTCGTGGATTGGCCTATCGTGTGTAAGTGCCTCGTTGGAACGCGATCACGAGATCGGACGAGTCGAATTCCCCGTCACAGTTCCAATCCCCGGTGGACCATGCAGAGTTGTTTTCGAGATCGTCTTCGTATTGCCCTTTCTGAAACAGCATTACCAAGTCCGATGAATCAAACAAGCCATCAGAGTTGAGATCGCCGAAGACGTGCTGAAGCACAGCATCGTGGAAATGTTGGACATCGCTGACGCCCACGTTCCCGTCTTCATCGACATCGAACTGCATCTCTTGCCGGTTGTCGCGAACTGCGACGCAGATGGCGTCCAGGTCTGCTAGATCGATGAGTCCGTCATTGTTGAGATCGTGCCCGTTGGGTGTCGACGGCAGGTGGTTTCTAATCCAGTAGATGCCTTGCTGGTCGTCGCCAATCCAAAGAAAGTCTGGGTCTCCGTCGCGATCGATATCCACCATGTATTGTGCGTGCGGACTATCTTCGATGTCCAAAGCACGATCAGCGAAGGTTGTTCCGTCATTGGCACGCCCCTCCCGCTATCGGAATATCGATTCGCCCATCCAGGTCAATATCAGCGGGTGTGAATTCTACATTGCTAGAGACACGCAAGGACGAATCCTCGTCTGTGAAACGTTCATTGACGACGAGCTGCTGATTATCGTTAAGTGAAAAGACACGCTGACTGCAAAACAGTTCCACACGGCCGTCGTTGTCGAGATCAGCGGCTGCACGGATGTCGCAGACTTCCTCACCATCGGAAAAAGGTAATTGTTGTGGAGCCACTAGATTATCTCGGTCGGGGGAATTCTCGAACCAAACATGCTGAGGGTGGGCGTCTACGAAGAAAATGCTGCTGGCAATGTCGCTGTCCCCATCACCATCTAGGTCGACAACGATAGGCGTGTAATACCGATCCTGCGTTGTTCCAGCCGACACAAACTGCCGTCGCGATGGGCTGAATTGTAGCCAATGATACGGCGCCGCCCGCCGATTGGAGCTTAGCACCAGATCTTCGAATCCATCGCCGTTCCAATCGAGCGTGTCGATAGTATTGAGTGTCGATTCTGTTGTGATCTCGGTGACAGAACTCGTCCAGCCATCCATTTCAAGCGAGAGCGTCTCTAGGTTGCGAGGCCGATCCACAGCGAGCCAGCTCAGCGTCAAGACTTCGTCTTTGTCGTCGTTATCGATATCAACGACACTCAACGCGAGCGGTCGTATATCGTTTCCGCCCTTCAGTGGAATCTGTTTTCGGTCAAGCCACTCACCGGGACCTGTCGCTTCGTACCAAAACAGGCCTCGCGGTTCACGCCCGATGGCGATTAGGTCGTCATCGCCGTCACCGTCGACGTCGGCAGTCAGTACGCTACCGACACGGATCTCTTCGTCAATCGTCAGCCGGTCGGAGAAAACGCGATTTCTATACCACACGAACTGGGCTTGCTCCGCGTCGTAACCAATCATATCGACCGCTGGGTCAGCATCGATCGAGATTGGGCTGACAGTATGGGCGGCGTAGAACCGTTGATATTCGTAACCAGTCAGAGTCCGCTTTGCGGCGCCAACTCCCGAGCCGTTTCGTCTGGTTATTCCGCCGATTTCTGGCGTACCATCAAGGTCAAAATCAGCGACAAATGACTCATAGCCGACGAACGGGCTTTTCCGTCGGAAAAGCGGTGTGAACGAATTCGATTCAACATCGTACTCGCTGACCCGTAGTCCAAATTGCCCAGCACATACTAGGTTGTTGCGCCCATCGCCAGTGGCGTCGACAATATCCGGATGGACGCAAGAAGGAGAAGGGAGGTGTGTCCGCACGACGACGGAAGCACCTTCCTGCGTTATGAATTGCGTCTCCGTGACTATGTCGAGCACTCCGTCATGGTCAATGTCGCCGACATCGAAAGCACCACGTGCACGAATCTCGGGGGGGGATGTCCCACCTCTCGTAGACTTGGTCCGTTCTTAAGTAGACGGAAAACGAAAACGGACTAAACGCACTACTATGATCTGCGATCACGTCTTGATCACCATCTCCATCCCAGTCAGCAACGCGAAAGTTGAGAATCGTCGTCCGTTCAGCAAACGCGTGCTCAACTCGAGCGAATTTGATGTCACCTTTCGTTTGATTTTCGAAGACGACCAACGACGTTCGAGCCGCAACGATGTCCAGATCCTGGTCGCCGTCCATGTCAACGATTTCAAATTGGGCAAATTCTGACGCGTCCGGTACGATCCCGAGCAACAGCGGTTTACCAAAACTTGCCCCATAGCTGATGTTTTCGATGACATGAATTGAACCATCAACGGCGTCGAAAAATACGATGTCCTCATCGCCATCGTTGTCGAGATCCGCAGGACGGATCAATACGACGTTGCCATCGTACGACGTGATTGGTTCCGGAGGGGCCAGCGAGTACGATGCTAAGACTCGCCGTGATTCGAGCTGTTCCAGTTTTGATCGTTGCAGGCTTCTTTTCATGAACGAAGCGAACTCCTAGACGTTACAACGAACGAGCCTTATACCGAATTGGGATCGTTCGCCTGGTTTAGTAACGGCGCATGCCTTGAGACTGACTTTACACCAAAATCTCGCGCAGGTGTACAATCTAATTCTCGCTAGTTTGAGTGCGGATTTCTGAATCGCTCCGATGAAAACGTGGATCTGCCGTTCCCGCCGAAGTGATCAATTCGCAAAGTGACAGTGCCGGCGGCCTGCCAGGCCGGCCCGAAAAACGTAATGCCCCATTGGAATCGATACTCACTCGATTACGTATTTGCAGTTCGGCAACGCCGATTTGATTGCATCCCCAGTGACGTTCGTGTTTTGCACGTTCAATGACTTCAACCTGATTCCATTCAACGACAGGATCCCTTTATTACTCACTGCCGTATCGTTAAGTGCCAACTGACGAATTGATGACGAGTTAGCAAGGAATGTCAGCCCTGCATCCGAGACTTGAGTTCCTGAGGCGTAGATCGACTGCAGCAATTTCAGCTCTGCAAGATGCTTCATCCACACATCACCGGCAGCGGTATCATTAAGCGAAACCTGTTCAAGATTCGTGCACAAAGCAACGTTTGGCCCTCCTTCGTCAGTAATTGCCGTTTCATTGAGGAATAGATACTGCAGGTTGGTCATCGAATTGAGCACTGTTAGGCCTTTGTCGCTAATCTGGGTCCTGCTTAGGCTTAACATCCTCAGATCGCTGCTACGGTCGACATCCATAAAGCGAAAAGTGCAACGAGCAGCAAGAACGCTCGCAAGCTGAATCGTAGCCGTTGTCGAAGTGGGCGACTCATCGCCGTGACTCCTACCGAAAACTAGCTGTCTGATGTTACAAAGACCCCAATTATTCACGAGTCTTTGCAGAAAAAGGAGAACCCATCGCGTGACATAGCGCGTTCACGGAAAGCAGGAATCCTATTTCACTCGGAAGTGTCACGCCTTGTGTAAATGTCAAGGTAATCTATTCCAGCTGGCTTTCAATCGAACTGCCTAGGTAATCCGGACCCGCGGTCTGTAACCAAAAAGTCAGCGGTCTGACTCACCAACTGCAAAAACACGAATTTGCGGCTCGCGGCGGACACAGCATCTTCAACGACTTCGGCATTTTCCTTCGACGTGTCGGATAGCCAAACTTCGGCAGTGCAGCGTCCTGCTCTAAATGCAAAGGCAGTCCCATGCAGAGGACACCTCATTCAATTCGGTTCGTGCGAGATGCTTGGCTACATCGAGTCAGTCGACCTGAAGGAGCAAAGAGTCTCGCGCGACGACTCAACCAGATGAAAGACAATGTATTTCTCGAGATCGGCTACGAGATGATCGACCGAGGAGGACGAATACATTAATATTAATCAGCGCTGACGAAGCAACTGCGCGATGCTCAACAGCGAGCGGCCGATGGGATTATTTGTCCATGCTTGTGTCGTCTTGATTCGATCACGTGTGACTTGCGTAGCGAGGTATTTGCACGTGCTTTCCGAAAGTCACTGATTGATCCAGCGAGGATCAGGACACAACTGAAAAAGATGTGCGCAACACTTCAGCGAGTTAATTCAAGGCTACAAGTCCAGTGGTGCCAAAGACCCAGGCGACTTCGACCGAAAACCCAAGCTCAACGAATGACGCCGGCGAGTCCGAAAACCCGACGACTTCGCCGTGTACGGACAGAATACATTTTCATTCGTGAAGTCGGACCGACTCACCACCTGCTCGCGTACCCATTGCTTGCAAGATTAAGTGGTCTGATTCCGCTGACATGAAGCGAACAGAACCGTCGCACATCGCGAAATTGCCACCAGTCGAATGATTGCCGAAGAATTGCACCGCCCCCGCGTTGGTGAAGTCGTCGGTCTGCCCAATGACAAAAACATCGGACCGGTATGTGTCTTCGATATAACCAAATGGCCATTCGGCTACCCACGGGTCGTACCAAGCATCACTCTCCCTGATCAAAATTGTCTTCGATAGTCCGTCGGTCACTTTCGCTAGTCGTGCCCGGCTCGGCCTCGATGCATTTCCCATGCGTCGCGGTCGACTATTCGGTCGGTTAAACTTTCGAAAGTATTTCCACGCTCCGTCTTTCAGGTTGTCAAGAGTCCAATTTGAAGGATCGAAAATCACAACGTGTACAGTGGCGTGGTAGTCGGCCGTACCTAGCATATAGGCTTCCTCGGGCCGAGTTAAAGGCGAGCCAATCCAGCTCAGGCGATTTCGAGACCGCGTTGGGCACTGATAGACAGGCAGTACCATGCCTTCCAAAGCGTCACGGTTTTGCCGAGCAATGGGATCATTGGCAACGTTCAATCGGTCATGCATCGCTTGTTCTTCCAAATACGGAAGGATCGTAGCACGCCAGGAGAACGGGCGAGGCGAGCCGCCTCGGGCCTTCACGTAGTCGTAGTCCATGAGATTACGCAGGCCCCAGGAATCATTGCGTAAAGCGTCCGGCAAAGTCTCCTTATGCGCGCTTGCGTGGTTAAGCACAGCCAGCCCGATCCGCCGGACGTTGTTCTGACATTGAGTACGTCGAGCGGCTTCACGAGTGGCGTTCATTGCTGGAAAGATTAACGCCAGCAGAAGCCCAATTATGGCAACCGCAACCAGCAATTCTACGAGCGAAAAACCCGGACACCGGCGCATTGAAAAAAACACCTATATGTTCGAGGGTTCATTTTGGAAACGGATCGTCTACGAGATTCACCTGACGAAAATTGCGGCGAGAAGCTGCGCAACCAAATAGTCCTAGTAGTAGCAACATTGAAGAACTTGGCTCAGGAACTGCATTCAGCGCATTCCTAGGACCGTTCTCATACCCACCGTCCTGAAAAGCCATCACGAAATCGCCAGAGTCGAATTCCAGGTCGCCATTCCAATCGCCGGTCTCCCACGTCGAATTCGCGTCGATTCCGTCTTCATATTCATCTGTTTGGAAGACTTGAACAAAGTCCGTGCTATCAAATACTCCGTCTAGATTGGCGTCACCAAACCACGTCTTTCTAAGTTTCCTTATCCAAGTTGCGAGGTCAGCGTCGTTAACCAAATTGTCGTTCGTAAGGTCCAATCGCACATCATTTGTTTCGTTTGCAATTCCCTGAAGGAGTCTGTTGATGTCATCGGAATCCAGCTCACCGTAGCCATCAAAATCTCCCTGCTTCTCGGGGAACCATGTTGCCTGCCATATGTCGACGTTGCCATCCGGTTGACTGGAAAAGTAAAGTTTCGAACCCGATGCCGGCCAATCCTGGGAGATGAATGGAGCGTTTTCACGAAACACAGTGTTGACATTCGAGTTTAGACTGAAATCGTTTAGGTTCACTACGTCGCCAAATGGCGCATTGATAGCGTCACGAACTGCGACCCAAATGTCCGAATCTCCTTTACCACCTGGACGGAACGGTGATCGAACAAAGTCTGAAAAGAACATGGTCAAGCCATCGGACGCAACACTCGGAACGAACTCGTCAGTAGGACTGTTGATGCCTGGTCCGAGATTGATCGGGTTCTCAAATGGCTCGCTCACATCGCTCCGAGTCGCCATATAGATATCGTCACCACCTTCTGTGTCGGTGCGGTTTGAGGTGAAGTAAAGCATCAACCCGTTGTTTGAAATGTTTGGTCCTCGTTCGACAAACGACGTGTTTACCCCTGGCCCCAAGTTCATCACATTGCCGAAACTGTCATCAATCGTTGGCCTTGTTGCTTGGTAAAGGTCAAATCCACCCTGCCCCGCGGCTCGGGTTGATGCAAAATAGAGTGTTCGTCCGTCGGAAGAAATGTTCGGGAAATTTTCGAAATCAGCAGTGTTTATCTCGGGGCCCAAGTTCATTGCTGGCCCGAATGGCTCGCTAATTGATGACCGTTTCGCTTGCCACAAATCGGCGCCTCCATAACCGCCATCGCGAAACGAAGTAAAGTAGATCGTCAGGCCGTCGGCGGAGACCGTCTGCAAAGTGTCTACTGCTGCCTCGCCCATTCCCTCAGCACTAACGGTTGGTCCAAGCCTTTTCACGTCGGCGAAACTTCCTCGTGGAATCTCGCATCGCGCTTCGTCACGAGAGGCCAAGAAACAGGCAACGACGAGAAAAAGCACGAACCCAACCTGTTGCAAGTTCATTACATAGCTCCTTCGACATGTTTTCGAGATCGCCTTACCAACATCTCGATTCAGAGGTCCGTAAAACAGGAAAACTCATCGACTGATATGGTTCGAGATTGAATCTCGATATGCTTGGGATTACCGTGGTTTACGGCGCCCTACTGGTTAGGACGTAAACGGAAATTCCAGCGCGCGCGGGATTCGCTAGTTTTTTTAATTGTGCGGAAGCTGGTGCTTCGCGTGGACTTCTCTTGACCGAGTGCGGTACAGACGCAACTTCGTCGCAGGGAGCATCGATGAGTGAAAAAGTTGAACTCCTGATCGAGCAGGCACGCACCGGTGATCGGCTTGCGTTGGAGCGTCTGTTGGTTCAGCACAGCGAAAAACTACGAGCTCACATTACCCGAGGCCTCCCTCGTCGCTTAAGCGCCAGTTTCGGTGTAGATGATGTCGTGCAGGAATCTCTTACACAAGCGTTTCAGCGAATCGGGCATCTAAGAGATGCTTCGCCGATGGCATTCGATGTTTGGATAAGGACGATTGGGGAGATGACTTTAGTTGATTTTATCCGAAGGGCAGACGCGCAGAAACGCGGTGGGCAATTCGCGAGGCGACAATTGGCAAAAGATAGTGTTACCGGTAGTTTGGTGGACTTATTGGAAAAACTACCTGGCGATTTGGACACTGCTAGTCACTACGTCGCTCGACAGGAGGGCATTGCCGCATTGCAAGTGGCCATCGCACAACTGCCCGGAGACCAACGCCAAGCGGTTAAGTTGCACATCATCGACGGCAATTCATTACAACAGACTGCTGAATTGATGGAACGGAGCACCGGAGCGGTCCGTGGCTTAGTCCACCGAGCGAAACAGAACCTCAGTGATGCCATGGGAAGGGCGTCGGCGTGGCTTAGCCAGAGGTAGCGTACCCTTGTTCATAGGCAACTTGTTTCATGAGTGAACGACGAACCTTCGATCCTTCATCCACGCAGCAGGATGATCGGCTCGCGCGAATTCAGAATGTGGTATTTGAGCACATTCAGAAGCGAATTGAAGGGAAAACCGTTTCCGACGAAGAAATCATTGATGGTAATCCTGAGCTGATGCCCGAGTTAGCCGAAGTGCTCATGACGTTCGCCGAAGTGGCCGATCAGAGACAAGCGAGCGAAGACGAGGATGCAGCTGCGCCCAATGAGTTTGACTCCCGTAGTGGCGATTTGTCGGTTCGATGTCCGAACTGCCTTCAGCCTCTTCAAATAGCTGTTAGTGCATCTATTAGCGATATAACCTGCAGCGATTGTGGCAGCCGTTTTAGCCTTACCTCGGATACCATGCAGCGAAGCCGAGCCAACGGCGGCAGGCAGCTCGCCCACTTTCAATTCGTCCAGAAACTTGGCGTCGGCAGCTTCGGTATCGTGTGGAAAGCGCGGGACACAAAACTTGACCGAATGGTCGCAGTCAAGATACCTCGCAATGGACAACTTCAGCAGGAAGAGGTGGAACAATTTCTTCGCGAGGCACGTACAGCCGCACAATTAAGTCACCCAAATATTGTCAGAGTGTATGAGGTCGGCCGCGATGAAGGCGTCGCATACATTGTCAGCGATCTTGTGAATGGCAGAACTCTTGCGGATTGGACGACGCAAAATCGTATTTCATTTCAAGCAGCGGCAAAACTGTGTGCAACAATCGCCCAAGCGCTACACCATGCCCACGAGGCCGGTGTGATCCATCGCGATCTCAAGCCACAAAACATCATGATGGATGCCGACGGCGAACCCCACTTGATGGATTTTGGCTTGGCCAGACGCGATGCAGGTGAAGTAACCATGACGCTTGACGGGCATGTGTTGGGTACGCCCGTTTATATGTCTCCCGAGCAAGCTCGCGGCGAGGCACACCACGCCGATCGGCGCACTGACATATATTCGCTAGGAGTGATCCTGTTCGAGCTGATCACTAGTGAATTGCCGTTTCGCGGTAGTATCCGCATGATACTTCACCAAGTGATCCATGAGGAAGCGTCGAGTCCACGGAAGTTGAACAGTAGCGTTCCAAAGGACTTGGAAACAATCTGCCTAAAGTGCTTGGAAAAGGAACCTTCCAATCGCTATCGATCTGCTCAGCTCGTGGCAGACGAATTGAGCCGTCATCTTGACGGAAAGCCGATTTTGGCGCGTCCAATTCCACGACATCATCGCGTTTGGAGATGGTGCAGGCGAGACCCTATGGCGGCCATGCTTGCTTCATTGGTAGTACTCATTGCCATTCTCGGCCCTATCATCGCTTTTCGTCAGATAGTTCTACGGCAAGCGGCGGACACCAGTGCCGCAAGGGAAAAGCAGCTTCGAAACGAAATGTATCGAGATGGCTACGCGGCAGATATGCAACTTGCGACGCTTGCCTGGTACAACGGGCAGATCTCTGTAGCGCGAGCTTATCTTCTCAAGTACGCAGAGCCCAACACAGACCAGCCAGATCTACGCGATTTCGAATGGGATTACCTCTCGCAATCGCTACAGGATGCCGCGGCGATACCTCGACTAAAACATGACAGCGCAATCACGTCATTGTCTTTTTCACTCGATGGGACAACTCTGGCCGTCGCATGCGGCAACCAGATCCACCTCTGGGACATGCCAAGTGGCAATCGTCGCCGAGAGCACGATGTCACAGATGGAAACGTAATTGCCGTTCGCTTTTCTCCACAGGATCCAAATTTGCTCGTTGTTGCGATTGGAAACCGCCTCATGTTCTGGAACGTAACAACTGACAAGCTTGAACCGGTATGCGAGCTGGCAAATGTAATCAGATGCATCGCCTTTTCCCGCAACGGTGAAAAACTAGTAGTTGGGGATCGGGGTGGTGGCGTGTCAATTTGGGACGTTAATAAAAGTGCAGAACGAGCGTCGTCTGACCTTACTGGTCAAACAACGCGGCCAATGTTGGACAAAGACCTACCTCAGCTACTGGCAATCGCTATATCGCCCGACAGTCGCCAACTTGCTGTGGCTTCGCATGGTGGCACTGTTACTCTAGTTGACACGCAAGACCTGTCTGAGCGACGTCAATTTCAAATAAGGTCAGGACAAGCCCAGGAGCTTGAATTTTCTTCTGATGGGAGGATCTTGTTCTTAGCTACTTCCGATGGTCTGCTCTCGTTTCTCGATCTTTCGACTTGGGAAATGCTCCCGTCTATTCTCGGCCATGCCGGACCGATCTCATCTGTATCACACGCGCCTCGGCAGGGGCTCCTGGCCACGACGAGCCAAGACGGCACGGTAAAGCTTTGGGACGCCGACCAGAAGAGTCTCAAGCGAATACTGCGTGCCCATACATCGGGCGTATCCGCCGTCGCGTTTTCGCAAAACGGAGGTACTTTGGCGTCGGGGGACGGGAATGGCGAAGTGATCATGTGGCCCATGGGAAATTCGACAGGGACTCCCGAGAACTTGGTTCATGGTGACTATGTGGTTGCCGCGACAGTTTCACCGAATGGTAAGTTTATTGCGTCGGCAAGCACGCGGAAGACGCTTAAGCTCTGGGACGTAGAGACGCGATCCGAAAAGCAATTCCAGGTTTTCGACAAACGCCTGTGGGACGTTGCTTTTAAGTCAGATGGAAAGCAGCTCGCGATCGCTACCGATGCTGGAGTCAGATTCTGGGACGTATCGACATGGAAGGAACTCGATATCTCCCCAGCGGAGAATTTGTCGAGCGCAAAGTGTGTGCGGTTCAGTCCAAATGGAAAGTTGCTCGCCGCCGCCAATTGGAAAGGAGAAGTCTTCGTCTGGGATGTTAGTGCTCCGAATGCGCTTTATTGGAAGGGCGAGGAACTATACGATGCGTGGTTTGGTGGCTTAGCGTTTTCTCCCGACGGTCGAAAGTTGGCGATCTCACGTTCGGGCGACCGAATCGCATTGTGGGATGTCGCCACCAAATCCGTGTCGGTTCACTTGACGTTCCCAGTGACGGAATCGATGCGTAACGAGCTTCAAGCGGCTCGTACCCGCCACATGATACGGGCAGTTGCATTCTCGCCGGACCCTGAGAAACGAACAATCGCTGCGGCCATTTGGGATCGAATAATGATTTGGGATTTGGAAAACGCGGATTTGGAAAACGTCGAGCCGTGGGCTAACTTTCCGGCTAATCAGGGGAAGCCGCTGGAATCGCTCGCGTTTTGTTCACGCACTAGGTTAGCGTCAAGCGGCGCGGACGGAACGATCAAGCTATGGAGCCTTCCTTTGCTTCGGCAAAACGGGCAACGTGAAGTCGGAACCCTTTATGGGCATGTCGGAAACGTTCCAAGTCTTACGTTTTCAAAGGATGCGCGAATGCTTGTCTCTGGCGGTTCGGACACGAAGATCGGCCTCTGGCGCGCCGGTCCGCCTAGCAATCGGACATGGTCTGAATAATAAGATGTGAATCTCTATTGGGACGCGGACCGCGGATCTCAACGTGCGGTTTAAGTCACGTCGGTGGAGATCACGGCCGTCAAGTCTCGATAGTGCGAGCCCTGTTGGTAGCCAAATGCGTAGGTACGTTGCGATTTCCTTTGTCATTTGAGTTGATGATTGTGTCAAATCTGACATCAACCGACGCGAGTGTCTTGTAAAAATGCGCAATCGGCAAATACACAACACCGCCCGCTGAGTCTTGATAGATGATAAAATCTCGCGAGCGGCAAGTCTCTCCAGATTGGCAGCCGATCAAGCCGCTTACCACAAAACTCAATTGCAGTGTCGCGTGAATTGACCGCACTAAATCATCAGAAACTGAATGAACCACCTACTAGTGTTCGCTATCTGATGTTGGCCGGACTGTGTTTGGCTGCATCGGTTGCGTATCTGTGCCGGAACAGCATCGGAGTTGCGGAGAGCACGATTCGTGACGAACTGGGCTTGAGCGAAGTTGGCATGAGCTGGGTCATGAGCAGCTTCTTTCTCGCCTACGCGCTGGCTCAGATTCCGACCGGCTGGTTAGGGAATATTTGGGGAAGCCGCCGAGCCATTCCGATATTCGCCATTTCGTGGTCGCTGGCAACTGCAGCGATGAGCTTCGCCGCCGGCATGCCTTTACTGCTCGGCTCGCGAATCGGCAGTGGTCTCGCGCAGGCGGGGTTGTTTCCGGCGTGCACAACAACGATCAAAGCTTGGTTTCCGGATACTCGACGAGCCTTTAGCGCCGGCGCACTGTCTGGCTTCATGTCGCTTGGCGGAGCCATAGGTGTCGCGATCACGGGCATGCTAGTCGTGAGATTCGGGTGGCGTCCAACGTTCGCGATCTACGGCGGTGTCGGCATTGTCTTCGCCGGTGCGTTTTACATGCTGTTCCGAGACACACCGATGCAGCACCCAAAAGTGAACGACGCCGAACTCGCATTGATCGGCCAGCGGGAAGACGCACAAGACGAACATCACTCATCGGCATGGCAAAGTGTCTACTTGAGCCCAGCGACCTGGTGGATCTGTGGACAACAATTCTGCCGCGCTGCCGGGCAGATTTTCTTCTCAACTTGGTTTGCGACTTATTTGCAAGAGACTCGCGACGTATCGGTCGAAACATCTGGGTTTCTAAACAGCTTGCCATTGGTTGGCATCGTAACTGGCTCGCTTCTTGGTGGCGCCGTTTCCGACTTCGTGCTGGTCCGAACTGGCCATCGACGTTTGGCGAGATCTGGAGTCGCAATGTTGAGCATGCTGTCGTGCGCTGCGTTTGTGTTTGCCGCGTACTTCATTCAAGACGCTTTGCCTGCCGTGATCGCGATCAGCCTTGGGTCGTTCTGCGCAGCAATTGGCGGACCATGTTCCTACACGGTGTCGATCGATATGGGAGGGAAGCACACTGCGATCTTATTTGCAACAATGAATATGGTCGGGAACTTGGGCGCGTTTACGTTCATCCGCGTCGTCCCCGAAATTACGAGAGCTCTCGGTTGGGACGCGGTGCTCGTGCTGTTCGGCTTGTTTTATGTCGTCGCTGCTCTATTCTGGTTGCTGATCAATCCGCAAACCACCGTGATGGAACAATCGTTTCTTCGAAGGCAAACCCCGTGATGCAATTGCCCACTTTCCAAAGCCGCTGCCGATTCGGAATCGCAATCGCCGACATTACGCCTCCGGTCGGAATCTATCACCGCATGTGGGGAGCGGCGACGCATGATCGCAGCGAAGGAATTCACCGCCCGCTGTTCGCAACCGCGATGTACTTTGGCAGCTTTGAAACAGACGACTATCAAGTTTTGGTCGCAGTCGATCATTGCCTGCTTGGCGTGTCGGAAGTGGAGATGGTGTTAGATCGCGTCGCGACAAAATCGGGACTTAACAAAAACGCGATTACGATCACGTTTTCGCATACGCATGCCGCCGGGCTGTTGAATTTGGATCGCCAAGAGCTTCCTGGCGGAGAACTGATTCCCGGGTACCTCAATCAACTGGCGGCAACCATCGCCCAGCTTGTTGTCGATGCGGCGAATTCGACGACGACCGCTGACATTGTGTACGGAATCGGAAGTTGCAAGCTTGCGGCTCACCGCGATTTTTATGACGAAGACAACGAGGAATTCGTTTGCGGTCTGAATCCAGAAGATCCCGCCGACGACACGGTCATGGTTGCTCGAGTGACAGACTTCGGAGGCAAGACACTCGCCGCGATCGTGAACTATGCCTGTCACCCTACGACGCTCGCCTGGGACAACCGACTTATCAGTCCAGATTACCCTGGCGCCATGCGAGAAACAATCCACGACGCCATCGGTGCTCCGTGCGTGTTTTTGCAAGGTGCGTCGGGCGATTTGGGACCGGTCGAGGGTTTCGTTGGCGATACGGAAGTCGCGGACAGAAACGGACGTCAGCTCGCTTTCGCTGCGTTAAGCGTTTGGGAATCGCTCACACCTGCGAACACGGCTTACGAGTACGCGGGAAAAGTCGTGTCAGGCGCAGCGATCGGCACTTGGAAACGCACAGCGATGGATCGTGACCAGCTGAGCCAACTCGCGACGTGGAGTTGCGATCGTCAACCGGTCGATCTGGACTACCGCAGCGACCTC
>JAGQPC010000120.1 GCA_020426925.1 Planctomycetales bacterium
ATTTGTCATAAGTGGCGTAAGCTTCCAGCTTGCGGTCGTGTGTATGTGAGCTGAAGAGATTTGCGAGCTGAAAACTTAATGTAATGGCGAAACGCTAAACGCAGCGAAAAATGAGTGTTAATAGTTTTGTGTTTCACGAGCCAAAAAATCGTGAAGCGTTTATTTAACGCGAGCTGGAGCTCGCGATTCAGTTTGTATCGCAAGCTGGAAGCTTACGCCACGTTCAATTTCCGAACTGTGACAACCGTGTCGTGGAACGCTTGTTGGCCCGTAATTGGATCTGGCGCTATGGGCATTAGCTTGTTTTGGTTCCACCCGTTTCCAGTATTCGGAACCCACTTGGCTGGATCGCCGTTGGACTGATCTTCCCACCACATGTTTCGCTCCCAGTCTGCGTCGCGGTAAGTTGCTCCGTCCGTTCCGGCAATAAATCCTTGATCGCCCGAGTCTTTTTTTGCCTGCGCGACTCGAGTGTATTGCGAGTGACCGCACGAGTTACTCATTGCGATCGCTTTCGGGTGAATACCTTCCATCGTTACGATCGGAACGCGCATCGTGGAAACGATTTGCCGCCCCGCGTCGTCCATTTCACCGGTGTGATTCAAGTGCTGCTCTCTCGCCAGCATCTTGGACTGGTACGACGTCAGCTCAATCCAATCTCCGTCGCTTAAGCCAAACTTCTTGGCGGTCGCGGGATTCATCCAAGCAGGATTTGTGTGCACGATTTCGGCAAGCCACTTCAAATTCATCGTGCGGCCATGATTGTGAACTGCCCATTTAAAGCTAGTCATCACCAATTCGTCGTCGCCCAGATCTTGATGCTCGTCGATTGGTTTCCAAATCGGCATCGAGTCTACATCGACATCGTGTCCAGTATGCTGCTGAGGGCGGTTCTTGGTCTTGGTGCGTCCGCTTGACGCGATCATGTCACTGCAGTCTTTGTTCTTACTCACTTCTGTGACGAACATACTGCGGACCTCAAACTTGCGGCTTGGAGTTCCGAAGCCTTTAACCGGTTTCCCGTCCAGCATCAGCCCGATTCCGACTCCGTCTTTGGTGATCACACCAGTTGCGTTGTTGACCGTGGCCCCGTCCATTTCGGAATCCTTGAGCGACTGCTTGTACGCTTCGTAATACGGTTCGCGAGAATCGTCTTCCCACATGCCTTCGTCAAGCAACCGAGCTAGTCCCTTTTTGCCGGTCTTTGGGTTTTCGGGAACATTAGACGCCCACTGTTCCATGTATTCTTCCAGCGATTCCTGGTACCACTTTTCCATGCCACCGCCAATCCGCTTCGCCAGTTCGGGGAAGAACTCGCGAACGTCTTTCGACTCGCCAAGCGGTTCGACCATTGGAGTTCGCACGCCAACGTAGGGCCGCAGATTGTAGGCACCGCGAGCGTCCAAATCCCACCGTTCCATGTAGGTCGCCCATGGTAGAACGATGTCGGCGTAATGTGCCGTTTCGTTGTAGAAGCAGTTGATGCACACGTGAAAGTTGATCAAGTCTTCGTTGCACAAGACTTCTTGCGTAAGACTTTCTTCCGGCCAAGTGATTGGCGAGTCGAGGTTGTACGTCATGTAGACTTGGACCTTCGCTCGCTCTTGCAGCAAATACAGATAGATGATCTCGCCGACCCGCATGCGATTCCAAACGTTAGCCAGCGGGTATTCAGGCGGATCCTCCAAGACACTCCACGTCTTCGGAGTTGGCGGCATCGCGGGTGTTTTCATGTTCGGATCGAGACCGCTCCACGGGCTGAAGCACCAGCCGCCTTTCATGCCGACACTACCGACCAATGCATTGAGCACATTAATCGCGCGGTCGTTGTAGAATCCATTCAGATGTGCAGAGCTTCCGCGATTGCACATTGTCGTAGCCGCTGGCGCTGCCTTAGCGAACTCGATCGCAATGCGCCGGATGTCGGCTGCCGGAACGCCGCTAATCTTTTCTGCCCATTCGGGCGTGTAATCTGAATAGTGTTCTAGCAGCTCTTCCTTCGTGACGTTGGTCCACTTCATGATGAACTCGTCATTCTGCAAATCTTCTTTCAGAATCACGTGGCCGATTGCCAGCGCAACTGCGCCGTCAGTCCCAGGAAACGGAGCGAACCACTCGTCGCTGCTGCCTGCCGTATTGGAAAGTCGCACATCAAACGTTACGAGTTTCGCGCCGTTTTTGAAACGACCGTTTTGGATGCGATTGGCAAATGGGATGTGACCTTGATGAGCTTCAAATGCGTTCGAACCGAAGTTCAAAATGTATTTTGAGTTTTCCGCGTCATTCAAATCCCAGTCGCTTTCCCACACGGAAGCCAAATTCGCGGCTCGGCGATTACCGGAGCATAGCGATCGATGGCTCAGTTGCGTGTTGGTACCGAACGCCCGCAGAAAGCGCGCGAGTGCATCCTTGCTCCTTTGCCGGCCTTGATGGAACGCGAACTCTTCTGGCTTTCCGCTTTCACGAACTTGCTTCAAGCGATCAGCGATTTCGTCCAGTGCTTCGTCCCACGAGATTCTTTTCCACTTGCCTTCGCCGCGTTCGCCGACTCGCTTCAGTGGGTACAACAAACGCTCTGGATGATAGAGATGATTGAGCCCGGCTTGACCTCGGGCACAAAGCCGACCGCGACTGTTCGGGTCGTTTGGATTGCCCTCGATCTTGATGACACGCCCGTCTTTCACGTGTCCGATCACTCCGCAGACCGTACTGCAAAGCTGGCACATGCCGGGGACTTGTTTGGTGTCTTTGTACTTGTTGCGATCAGGCCAGTTTCTCTTTTTCAAGGGTCCTGGAAGATTGCAAACACCAGGCATTGGTACGTCGCCGACTTCGTACGGAACTCCGCGCATCGCGTTCCACTTGTCGAGGTCGATGCCGAAAGGAAGAGGAGAATTAGACGTTGCGTCTTGCGGTCTAGAAGATTGAGCCAGAGTTTCGCTGGTCAGACCAGCACCGAGCGCCGCGGCTCCCAATTGCAGAAATCGGCGTCGTGATGAAGGTTCTTTTGTAGGCATGGTGGATCTTTACCGTGGGCTAAATAACGTGGCGAACGGGAGCTTGGTTGCTCTGCCATTCGCCTGGACCAGGCGACGATGGAACCTGATCAGGTTCCCTTCCAAGTGTGAATGTTGTACGTTTCGGTGCTGTACGATTCGCCTTCGGCTGGAATTCTGTCTTCGACTTCCGGAGCGGCAGGGCCCGCAAACCACATTCGTGGTTTTGTTTCTTTTTCGGCGCGAAGTTGCGTGACTTCAAGATCTTGCGCTTTCGCGTCAGCCATCGCTTTCGATACCTTCGAGTTGGGATCGTTCAAATCACCAAAATAGATTGCCTCGGACGGGCATGTCGCAGCACACGCAGGTTCCATCTCTGATTCCAGGCGGTGGTAGCAGTTGTGACATTTAACTGCTTGCTTTGCCACTGGATCGATATAGATGGCCCCGTACGGACAAACTTCGACACAAGTCGCGTGGCCGCAGCAAGTGTTGTAGTCGATCGCGACCGTGCCACCAGCTTCTTTATGGAGTGCGCCGCAGGGGCACGCTTTGATGCAAGGTGCGTCTTCGCAATGCTGGCACGCCATCGGCAAAAACATGCGAGCCACCTTGGGGTACTCGCCAACATCTTTGTAAAACGTCTGCCGGATGAAGTGTCCAAGCGGTACGTCGTTTTCAGCTTTGCAAGCGACTTCGCAGCCGTGGCAGCCGAAGCAACGTCGAGTATCGATGAACCAGCCATACTTTTTGCCGTCATTGGGAGCCTGCATGCGGTCTTCCCAACGCTCTTTCGGCTGAAACTTGCTGGAAATCGGATCCGCCTGTTTCGACTCATCTGCAGAAATCGCACTGGCAGTACCAAGTCCAGCGGCGACGGCTCCTATGAATTGTCTTCGATTTTTGTCCATCAATTTCCTCTAACGAAACAGTTGCAAAGCCAGTTACGCCCTGCCGCTAACAAACGTCCGCTTAGCGTTTGAATCTACTTGGTCGTGTAGCCGACTTTAATCTGTTTAACCCGACGCCGCAGGGAAGACGTTTGCGTAGTACTGGTGACGGAAGGATGCCTCGCCTGCGGCGTCGCGTTAAACAAATAATCAGCGCCTGCGTGGGCAAACAGTTTCGCGAGTATACCGCGAAATCGAACGGCGATTCAACAGTCTTCTGAACACATGCTGGACCGGCCGACGCCGAAATTGTTGTTCCCCCGGCGATTTTTCAACTACTTCCGAAGCTGCGAGGCAAACCGTGTCTAGCTTTTATTACTTGCGTCACGTTACAGTTGTGTTCGAATAAACACTCACGCTAACCTCAGTTCTTCGCGAGGCACTCATGAACACTCGTCGACAATTTCTATCTGTATCGGCAACGCTCGCCGCCGCTAGTCAGCTTGCTCCTCATTCATTCGCCGCTGACTCCGACCGAAAACTTGGTTTCGCCTTGGTGGGCCTAGGCCGATTGAGCACCAACCAAATCGCTCCTGCTTTGCAAAAGACAAAGAACTGCAAACTCGCCGGCATCGTAACGGGTTCGCCCGAGAAAGCCGAGGCTTGGCAAAAACAGTACGGGATCAGCCAGAAGTCTACTTACAACTATCGCAACTTCGATCAAATCGCGGACAACCCCGACATCGATGTTGTCTACGTTGTGCTCCCGAATTCGATGCATGAGGAGTTCACGATTCGCGCAGCACGCGCAGGCAAGCACGTTTTGTGCGAAAAGCCGATGTCGGTCAGTGTCGCCGAAGCGAAGCAAATGACCAGCGAATGCGAAAAAGCAAAAGTTAAACTCGCCATCGGCTACCGCTGCCAATTCGAACCGCATCATATCGAATGCATGCGGATGGCGAAGGAAAAACGGTTTGGTGCCATCCGACAAATCGATGCTTCTTTCGGATTCCGATTCGGCGATTACCCGCTGGGTGATTTGCGTCGCTGGCGATTGGAAATGGAGTACGCTGGAGGCGGAGCACTCATGGACGTCGGCATTTACGCGCTGCAGGCATGTCGCTACCTGACCGGCGAAGAGCCAAAGTCCGTGATGGCTCGTGAAATCAAGACTGACCATGAGAAATTCGCCGAGGTAGATGAGACGATTTTGTGGAGCATGGATTTCCCGAGCGGCATCGTGGCTAATTGTTCGACGACTTACGGCTTTAGCGGCATGAACCAGTTCACGGCCTACGCGGACAACGGGAAGTTTGGTATGGAACCTGCCTTCAGCTACGAAGGTAACAGAGCATTCGCGGGCAATTCGACGATCGAGAAACCTCAAATCGACCAGTTCGCTGCCGAGATGGATGACTTCGCAAACGTAATCCGCACAGATAGCAAATCGAAAGTTTCCGGCGAGGAAGGCCTGCGAGATATGATCGTCATGGACGCGATTTACAAATCGGTCGCCAGCGGCAAATCCCGCAAGATCAGTTAGCCACATCGCTTAACAGCGTAATCTGAGCATAACGCATTGTGTTTCCGATCTGGCCAAACATGTCGAGCGTATCTGACGGCGAACACCCGGATCTGACTGTGTTAGTGTAGAAACTGGACATCGGGTGTTTTAATTTCAGACTAACGGATTGCCCGACCAATCCGTTTGGTCCAGCCAACGCGGTTCTGTTTTCGTGGACAGCTTTTCCGCGTTCGTCCGGGCCGCTGACGAAAAAGACGACGTATGCTGCGCCGTTTGATGTAGCATGAAATCGCCCTCGGCCAGGTTGAAGCCCCGTCGAGCCTTCGACGCTTTCAACCACACTCGACTTTGCCAGGATCTTTCCATCACGGATGACTGCGTATTCTAAAGCTTGCCTTTGCACTGCGTTGGAAAAGAACTTTTCACGCAGACGAGCATCAATGTCCGTTGCCGACCAAAGCAACGAAATGTCCCCGTTTTCTTGGACAAACAGATCGTTTGGAAACAATGATCCTGCCGTCGATTCGACGTTGGCGATTTCGATCCAATCGTGAAACTTCCCGGTCGAAATGTCGTCGCTCCACGTAAAGTAGAGCCGCCGAAAAACGTAATCCCACTCGCGTCCAGTGATTTCTCGTTTGTAGTTCAGCCATTCGCGATTCGGTTCGACAATGTCGCTGACGCCGAAAAAGAACACTTTCCTGTCTTTCAAAGCTACGGCGGGATAGCAGGTCCGGATCGGTTTCCCATCCGAAGTTCGTGGCCACTCGAGCTTGCCTTGTGAAGACCATTTTCCGTTTCGATCGTAGAAGCTCCATTCAGCGTGCGTGTAGTCGATGTTTTGAAGCAACACCATCTCGCGATTCTGGCGATCGACCGCGAGGCTCCGATACGAATGCTCGGTAAAACGTGGGACGCCCTGCCATTGCGGCGCAAGATGTGTCGGCTGCGCTGCTGCACGCGCCGCATCAAGCGCGAGGATCGATGGCTTGGCTGGTCCCGAGTAGACATCAACAGGCGTCGTGGTCCGATTCTCAGACAGCAATATCGTTCCATCCGCAAAAGTGCCGAGCGGACACGGCTCGCGAGTCCGGCCATCCGACCGATACGTTTCGCGCCATCCATCGGCACCGCGCGACCAAACCGCTGGCACGCAATTGTTCAACGGCTTGACTCCATCAAGCGTATGAAGGGTAGACACAAAGACTTGGTCGTTGTGACGAACGATGCACGTATTGCCGAAGCACCACATTGGACCAGCGCCGTTGTTCGCCGGCTGGAACGTGTACACGTCCTCTTCAACCTCAACGACTGGATGAAGTTCACCCGATGCCGCGCAAGCAGTTAGTGCAAAGAGCAGGATAGACGCGCCAATGAATGCACTTTCAAATCTGGAACGCAATTTTCTTAACATCGTTGGCTCACGTGTGGGTTCGCGCAAAATCTGACAAATGGCGCCAATTGTATCACGTTGTTCTTGCCGCGTTCCGGCGCGGACTTGCCGCTGCCATAGTTCTTGACTGTGCTCGATTCTGCCGTGCATGAGTTAACACTGCAGAATGGGACTCAATGCAGCATTCCGCACACTTCTCTCTTCGCTGATATCGTGGACTCAGACCCAACAACGACGAACCGGATCGAAGCCCTGAAGGCAGGAGATTCGGAAGCTGCTAACGCTCTGTGGCATCAATACTTTGGCCGGCTTGTTGATCTGGCACGCAAGAAGCTAGGTCAAGTCCCGAAGCGGGTTGCCGACGAAGAAGATGCCGCGCTGAGCGTGTTTCGTTGCGTCTGCGATGGCGCTTCGCGGGGAGCGTTTGAGAAGCTCGACAATCGTGAGGATCTATGGCAAATACTTGCGGCTATTACGGCGAGAAAAGCAATCGATCAAAAGCGGCGACTGGGCAGCGACAAAAGGGGCAGCGGAAACGTTCGTGGCGAATCAGTCTTCTACCAGCCGTCTGCTGATGCCAATCAGGGAGGAATACAAACGTTTTTTTCCGCAGGACCGTCACCTGATTTTTTGGTTTCACTCGCTGAAGAACACCAACGTATGATATCAATGCTTAACGACGAAAAGCTTATACGCATCGCGACGGCCAAAATGGAAGGGTCAACCAATGCGGAAATCGCCATGCAACTGGACATCACAGTGCAAGGTGTCGAACGCAAGCTGCAACGAATACGAGACAACTGGTCGCGGGAATTGAATGAATGAACGGAGACAGCAGGTGTTCGAACGTCTTCGAATCGATCGCCGCGATTTGTGACGACTTCGAACGCGATTGGAGTTTGGGCCAATGTCCGAGGATCGAGGACTATCTAAGTCACGCGGCCGCCCATGTCCAACCAGACTTGCTCCGAGTATTGCTCATTTCCGAAGTCCGTCTGTGCGCTGAGCACAACCAAAGCATCGACGAAGAGACGTACATCAAGCGTTTTGCCCGTTGGCCCAACGTGGTTGCAGATGTGTTTGCCTCACGTCGACAGGAACTTGCTTCGGGCGCTGAAACGTCAGCCGGCGCGTTTGACACAAGGTCGTCCGGCAAGTCGGCTAGCGTGACTACATTCGCCGATTCGCACGAAGATCAGTACGAGCTGCTTGAAGAAATTGGCCGCGGCGGAATGGGAGTTGTTTATCGCGCAAGGCAGCGCAAATTAAACCGGGTCGTGGCGCTCAAAATGGTACTCTCCGGAGTCCGCGCTTCTACTGGTGAACTGGCTCGGTTTCGGGCTGAAGCGGAGGCCATCGCAGCGTTGCAGAGTCCGCATATCTTGCAAATATTCGATGTCGGAGAAAACGAACACGGGCCGTTCCTTGTCTTAGAATATGCCGGTGGCGGAAGTCTGTCTGATCGAATTGACCAGGCCGAAGAACCGTTTGACGCCAATGCTACTGCAAAGTTACTGGAGCCAATCGCGAACGCTCTGTTTCACGCGCATGAACGCGGAATCATTCATCGTGATCTCAAGCCCGACAACATCCTG
>JAGQPC010000121.1 GCA_020426925.1 Planctomycetales bacterium
CATGACTCGGCTTGCCTCGCAAGTTCCCGTAAAACCAGTCAAAGAATGCTTGACGATCGCGCACTTTAACCACCGGCTTCGAGGACAGGAGTCGGATGCGGACGAGCAATTCGTGGTGGAGCTGGGTGCGAAATTGGGCGTTTCTGTGATAACAGGCTCAGCCGACCCCAATCAAATCGAGCAATCCAAGGCGCGGGTTGGGATTGAAGCGGCGGCTCGCAATTTGCGATACGACTTTTTGCAAGCAACGGCTGAGAAGCTCGGTGCCAGGTATATTTTGACCGCTCACACAGCCGACGATCAAGCTGAGACTGTTTTGCACAACATTTGCCGAGGAACCGGGCTGACTGGCTTAGCTGGAATACCATTTGCCCGCCCGATCAGCCAAGCCGTAACGGTTGTCCGACCGATGTTACGCGTGGCGCGAGCACCGGTTGAGGCATACCTAGCCGATCGCAGATGCGTGTTTCGAGACGACAGTTCCAATATGTCTGATTCCTACACACGCAATCGGATTCGCCACAGTGTGATACCGCTGCTCGAACAACAAGTGAACTCGGATGTGCGACAGCATATCTGTGACTTGGCCCGGCACGTGACCGCGACGATAGAAGAACTGGACAAATCGGCCTGCAAACTTGAAGCCGCCGTTGTATCACAGTCCGCAGCCGAGCTGCAGTTGGACAACACAAGGCTGCAAGAAGTTTCAAACTTGTTACTTGTCCACTTCCTTCAGCAACTTTGGCGCCGCCAAAGTTGGCCTGTTCGAGATTTCACCGTTGCTTGGTGGGAACGCATAGCTCAGTCCATTCTGCGGCCGGCTCAGGTGAAATGTGATCTGCCCGGCGGAGTCGAGTTCCAATGCGATGCGACGATCTCCAAATTCTCGCGGCGCAAAAAAGAAACGCGCATCAAAGTCTGACGCGCGTTTGCAGGTCGTTTGGACAGATCAAGCTGGCCAGTTTAGTGCGTTTTTATTTCGCTGACGCTTCCATCTGCATTTATAGTAAGTGCTTTGTATCCTCCGATCGACTTGAAGTAAGCGATCAATAGCAGGTAACAAACGGCCATCACAGCCGGGACGATCGCTGTTAGCTTCAGCGCCATTCGGCTTCCGTGCAATGTGGCTGCAGTCACGTTTGCGCGATCTTCTTCCGCGTGCACCTTGGCGTCTTCCCACCATGCGTTTAGGACTTCAAGGCTGTCGATAAACGTTCCCGACTCTTCAAGAATCTTACGATCTGACGCTAACGCTTCTCCATTGTCTGCCAGAGTGTTTACCTTTTGGCCGTCCAGCCCGTTGGTCGTAAGCCCGAAGAAGCTATTGGGCTTGCTGGCCTTATATCGTTCAAACGCTGGGCTAGAGATTTCTTGTAGTTTTTCCGAAGCAAACTTGTCTTGCTTGAACCCGATACCAGGTCCACCGAGCAAGCCAGCCGACAACATTCCCACACCGCCTACGACACCAAGAGTGAGGGCTCCACCTTTTGGGAATCGTTCGGATACGACGGCAAGCATCGTTGGCCAGAAGAATGTTTTTCCCAAGCCGTAAATCGTGAGGGCCATTAAGGCCATGGTAGTTGTACCTACTCCGCCAAGCGTATAGAGGCCAATTGTTGCAAGAACGGCGCTCACGCAAAGCAAGCCCAGAGGCGAAATCCTGTGTACGATGGGACCTGCAACGAAACGCAGGATGAACATTAACGCAGATGTATACACGAACAGCCAGCGTCCAGTTGTCTCGTCGAGGATCGATCCTGTAATACGAGCGATCCACGAATCGGTGCCTAGTTCGACGTAGCCAACCAAGGCATGGATAAGCAGTAGGAACAGAAGTAGGGGTGCCACAAATTGGGCAATTGCGTCACCGAACGAAACACCAGAGGCCGCAGCAGAAGGCATTTTTTGGCCGAAGATCATGATTCCGTAAAGGATCACTGGAATTAGGAAAAGGCTAATTTGAATTTGCCATGAAACTTTGTCGGCCATGAAGATCGAAGCAACGCCGCCTAGGATAAGTCCAGCTGGCCATCCTGCGTGCAGGATGTTTAAGTAATGTGTCTTGTTGTTCGGAAAAAGAGTCGCGGTCAGCGGATTAACGACCGCCTCGCAGATGCCGTTTCCAATAGCGAACAAGAACATTCCTACATAGAGTGTCCAGAAAGTGGCGTCTTTTCCGGCAGACGCGTAGACCGCTGGTGCTGCTAGCGTAACGACGGCAGATAGAAAATGAACGGCGAACGCCAGATACATCAATCGCGCGTATCCGACAGCTTCCGCCAAGAAGCTCGAGATAATGATCACAATCCCGAATCCAACCAAGCCGCCACCCGTGATACCGCCCAATTCGGTTTGGGTAAATCCAAAGTCCTGCGACCATGCGGCAAGGACGCTCGCGCCTCTTACCGAGAAGCCGATGCCTGCCGCCAATATCGCGACGAATCCCGCCCAGAGCAGACGTTTTGCGTTGGGCGCTGCCTCGTAATTGAGGGCGGTTGGGTCAGATGTGTTCATCAGTTTGGAACCTCGTTGGGGAAGTAATAATGTCACGTGAAAACGGTCAGCGATTGTCCCAGCCTCAAAGGGCGTGGCACAAAATCGCACATCCTAAACGAGGCAGCACTAATCCTTCAAGTAAAAAGCCGTGTTTAGAATCCGGGATTCTAACCTGATAGATCCTGATTTCATACAAGGAGCCTTGGTAACGTTTGTGTTGAGTTTCCCACGGGCGAGTTCGAGTTTATCAGCGTGGATCGGTGGCTGCTTGCCCTCGGAGTTGCTGCTCCTTATTCAAGTTCTGACTCGTGTAGCGAGCTAGCACGAACGTGCCGCAGAGCGCGAAACGACATTCCCGTTCGAAATCCAGCTAGCGGCTCTGTTTCCTTTCTCGCCTGCCAAAGGTGCAAGGTGGTTCCTCGGTAAGATGCTATTCCGCCACTAAGTCACGCCGCGTAGCATTCACGAACAATAGTCGACTAATCTCGGTAATTCTTGCGCAGTCGATAGAGTTTGACATCCTGACGCATACTTGGGAAAACGGTGTCTCCCACCAGAAAGATCCATCGGAATCTTACGCAGTTGTGGCGCGTGATATGGGCGGTCCTTAACTGGATGGTGCTTTGCGTGATCGTATGCGCCGTGGCTGGTGGCGTCTATTTCTATCACAGAGTCGATGACGAGCTCCGCGCGTTCATCCAGCAAAAGGCGTCGCAGCAGTTTCCCGATCTTTCCATCACTGTTGGTAGTGCTCGTTTGCTGCAGGGGGAAGGAGTCCGGATTCGTGATGTCTCCGTGATTCACACCACAGGCGGGCGAACGTCGGATCGCACGCGGGCAGAGCTTCTGTTTGTCAATGAGATCTTTTTGCGTTGCGCGCCGACTCTACAGGAACTGCTGCGCAGCGAAGTCAATGTGCAACATGTGCACGTGCGTGGCGCAACGTTGCGAGCGGAACGTCGGCCAGACGGTTCGGTCAACTTGGCTGATCTGCTGCCTTTGCCTTGTCCTGCCGACCAGAAGAAAGTGTTGCCGCCCACGACGATTGAAGATGCGACCATCCAGTTTGTGGATCGACTTGCCGTGCCAGCTCGGCTGGCAGTGCTCACGCCCGTAACGATGACCGTGACGCCTCGGTCACCATCCGATCCGAATAGTCATACGCCGTCGGTGAAGATTGTTGGCTCAGTCGCAAATGACAGTTTGCGAAACGCCACGATCGAAGCCGATATCGAACCGTGTAATCACTCGTGGTCTGTGCGAGGAAAGGTTCCGCGGATTCGTCTGAATCCTGAATTGTACGGGTCGTTGCCCGCCGAGTTTGATGCGTTGCTGGATGCGCTGCCGAGTTTTAGAGCGATTGCTGCGATCGATTCGTTTTCCGCGGAACAAAAGCCGGGTCACGAAGCGCCTGTCTTTCAAGTCAACGGCCGGATTTGGGACGGGCGAGTGGATGCTCAGGAGCTCGAGCGTCCCATTACCGACATTCGCGCCGACTTTGTTTGCGATGAACGAACGATTACCGTTAAGCCGCTGAACGCTCGCTATGGCGATTCTCGAGTTTCATTGACGATTCAGCGGCACGGATACCGTGCGAAGAGTCCCACTCAGATTTCGATCAGTGCTAACCGTATGGTGGTGAATCGCGCTTTGCTCGAATCTTTGCCGATTGCGAAAACGCACAAACTTTCATTGCTGCGAACGTTCGATAAGTTCAAGCCCGTCGGAGTGCTCAGTGGCGATACGACGGCCGTGTTCAATGGAAGACGTTGGGCCTACGACGCCGAGTTCAGGTGCGACGACATGGCGTTTACACCTCGCGAGTTTCCTTATCCAGTGTCGCGATGCAAAGGGACTGTCCACCTAACGAACGATCGGTTCGACTTTGCTTTGCGGGGAAAAGCTGGCAATGCACCCGTTGATTTAAAGGGGACATTCTACAATCCGGGGCCAACTGCGACCGGATCGTGCATCGTGAAAACGCTCCAGCCGTTGTCGATCGATGACGCATTGATTGCCGCGGCAAAGCCGAAGCTGCGAGATTTCGTGCGTCAGTTGGAAGCTCGTGGGCGAATTACGGCCATTGCTGAGTTTCGCAAAGACCGCCCTCGTCTAGGACCAATGGACCGCACGGTTCATGTTTCGGTCAGCGACGGGTGGGTGAACTACGACATGTTCCCTTATCCGATCAGCCGAATCGAAGGCGACATCGAACTTCGCAATGACGATTGGCTGTTCAAGAATCTTCAAGGTGTTAACGATGGTTGTACGATCACGTGCAATGGTGATCGCGTGCTTGGACGGCCGATTCCGCTGCAACTTACTTTCGCGGTGCAAAACATTCCGCTGGATCACGATCTGAAATCGGCGTTGAAGCCAAACATTCGCCAGCTTTGGGACGACATTCAGCCTCGTGGTGTCATTGATCGAGCGACCGTCCGGCTGGATCATGCTTATGACATGGACCAACCACGCGTTCACATTTTGGCGGTCAAAGACCCGTCAACCGCAAGCACTCCGCCGACGGATGAAATTCGGATCAAACCAGTTTGGTTTTCCTATCCGATAGAAAGCCTCACAGGTGCGTTGGTTTACGAGCACGGAAGAATTCGCTCGGTCCCGGATCGATTACTGCGGGCGAAGCATCAGCAAGTTCGCGTGTCCACTCACCTTGATGCCGAGTTTAACGAAGCAGGTTGGGCAGTCCGTTTTCCCAAGTTTGTCTCGACCGGCGTGAGACTGCCGGACCAGATGTTGAGTGACGCTCTACCACATCCGCTGGCCGAGAAACTAGATCAACTGAAGTTCGCCGGATACGTTGCGTTGGACGGTGAGTTGGGGTTCTCTAAGAAACAGCAGGATCCAACCGTTACGTCAAACTGGAGATTGAATGTCGACATGGAAGATGCCAGCTTCGAGGCTGGTCTTCCAGCTCATGCAATTCACGGACAAGTGTTACTCAATGGAGTGCATCGCAACGAACGGTTGGATTGCCGAGGAAGCATGCGGCTCGAATCGATTATGCATCAGAACATGCAGTTCACGGACGTTCGCAGCCCGCTGTGGTTTAATGGAGACACGCTGCTGATCGGCTCCGGCGTGCCGACGACTTCGCAAAAACGGCCTCCAAAATTGCAGGCTCGTTTTCATCAGGGGATGCTGTTCGCGGATGCCGTTGTGGGTGTGCAGGACGAACCATTTTTCAAGCTAACCGCCCAACTGAGTGACGCAAACGTCGGCTCGATCGCTCGCGACATGGATCCCAAATACAGCGGAATGGCAGGCCGGGCGTCGGCAAATTTGAATCTGAAGGGATCCGCAAAAGGGCTCGCATCGCTGGACGGAACTGGGAATCTGAGCATTCGCGAGGCGAATCTGTACGAGCTTCCACTGATTCTCGCATTGTTAAAGCGATTGCGGCACGGCGACAACGATTCTTCGGCGTTCACCGATGTCGATTTGGCGTTTTCAATCGACGGTCAACATGTGCGGTTCGATCGATTTGATTTGGCTGGCGAGGCATTAACGCTGAAGGGAACCGGCATGAGTGGCCCACAAATCACGAATTCCCCCGAACATGCAAGCCGCGAAATCGCTTTGGATTTTTATTCGATTGTCGGGCGTGAAAACATGCTGATGCCGATTCTGAGGCCAGTATTGGGTGAAGCGAGCCGACAGTTTTTGCTCGTTAAAGTTCGCGGCACGCTCGAGAATCCACAGACTCGGCAAGAAGTTTTGCCAGGATTAAACGACGCCATTCGCCGAGCGTTCCCGGAAGCGACTCACGACGCACCACAGTCCAGCGCGAGCCGCCGTGGAATCCTGAGGCGAAGGTAGTACACTAAGGCGCTGTTGTAGTGGATCTTGCGAAAGATCCCAGATGCGAGGGAAGTTTAGCAAGCAACTTCCACTACTGAACAACTAACTGTGTGCGCACGGGGCACTTCAATGCGATTTACAAAAATGCACGGAGCCGGCAATGACTATGTCTATGTCAACGGCTTCGAGGAACCACTCAATGGCGACCGAGCTGAATTGGCTCGCCGAATCTCTGATCGACA
This sequence comes from Planctomycetales bacterium, assembly GCA_020426925.1. Taxonomy (GTDB): domain Bacteria; phylum Planctomycetota; class Planctomycetia; order Pirellulales; family Pirellulaceae; genus JAGQPC01. Next base: position 6,558 of record JAGQPC010000121.1, read on the forward strand.
TTTTGGAGTTGGCGGCGATGGAATGATCTTAATCCTGCCTCCACAAAATCCTGACGTTGCCGATGCACGCATGCAAATGTTTAACGCAGATGGATCGGAAGCCGAAATGTGTGGCAACGGCATTCGTTGCGTTGCAAAATATGTCTACGATCACGGAATCAAACGCGACACGTCGCTCAAGATTGAAACCGGCGCCGGCGTCTTGTCGCTTGAGCTGGACGTCGCAAACGGGAAAGCACACCGAGTCCGAGTGGACATGGGGGAGCCAATTCTGAATGGGCCTGACATCCCGACGACACTGCCTGGAAACCCTGTCGTCAACGCGCAATTGCAAGTGAACGGACAGACGTTTCAGGCAAACTGCGTTTCCATGGGGAATCCCCACTGCGTGATCTTTGTTGAAAAAGCTACGGACGATTTAGTTCTCGGCGCCGGACCGAAAATCGAAAATGCTCCTGAGTTTCCGGCTCGCGTGAATGTTGAGTTCGTTGAACTCATCAGCCGCACCGAAATGCGGCAGCGAACGTGGGAACGCGGATCGGGCGAGACGTATGCTTGCGGCACCGGTGCTAGCGCTGTCTGTGTCGCTAGCGTCCTGACAGAGCGCACCGAACGCAAGGTAATTATCCATTTGTTGGGCGGAGATCTAGAATTGGAGTGGAACGAAAACGACAATCACGTGTATATGACAGGTCCGGCTGAAGAAGTATTCACAGGAGTTTGGCCGGGCTAAATCAAAACAGGTTGAAGTCATTCGCTGACATGGACGTCATGCATGCCAAATAAGAAACGATCGATTGTCAACAAGTTCGGCGGCCTGTGTGCTGCGACGGGCGTTCGTGCTTGGATGGGATCCTTATCGTACCAAGCGGTCATCTATGATCGATCGACCGATCCGGTCCTGCCTGAATTTCGAGGACCCGTGATCGGCGTGTTCTGGCACGAGTATTTGCTGTTGCCGTTTTATCTGCGAGGCCGCTCGAACACCGCGATCTTGACGAGTCGTCACCGCGATGCCGACTGGCTATCCGAAGCGGCTGGCCATCTAGGCTTTGAGATTATTCGAGGGTCGACTGCGCGAGGCGGAGGACAAGCGCTGCTCGAACTGATTCGTTCTGGTGACAAGAACGTTGGCATTGCTTGTGATGGTCCGCGAGGTCCACGTCGAAAGATGGCACCGGGTCCAATTTTCTTGTCATCCAAGTTGCAGGTTCCGCTCATTACCTATGCCGTAGGTTACGATCGTCCGAAACGACTTAGGTCTTGGGACCAATTTGCGATTCCACGCCCGTTCAGCCGTGCTCGCTGGATCATCGGGCCTCGCATGCAGATCCCCGCAAACTTGGATCGCGACGGTGTTGAGCACTATCGAGTTCAGGTAGAAGATGTTCTGAATCAGCTGACCGACGCTGCCGAATCGTGGGCAGAGTCAGACACACGGCTTCCACAGCAGGTGTCGGTGGAACGCGCTCCGATGCCGCTTTTTAATCGGCGGCGCGCTTCTGGCCGCGAGAGCGCCCCAGAGCTACCTGGTCGTCGTGCCGCTGCATAGTTGCCGATCTTGCCAGAGTCGCGGTGCTTATTTCGTCTCTGCAGTTGCTAATCGGCTGCCGGGGCAATCACGCGAATGTTAGCGAGATGTAATACAATCGTTACATCTGTAACTGACACTCGTCGCCCCGACGGGTCTCTGATGTGCGTTCACGCATCTAGGGTCGTATACTCCCGTAGCTAGAACGTGCGGAAAGTTGTCTAGTTATCTAACTTGCCGCCATTTTAATATGTACTATATGGGTGGTTTAGGGGATTTGTGGTGTTCCGCCTTGGGCACGGTGAGCATGCAGCGACGAACCAGAATTCAGCCAGATGCGCCGATCGTTATCTCAGCTTCGTTCACGGCTGAGCCGCTTGAACGCGTACTGAAATTCTGGATGCGAGAACTCGGTGGTGGGGCGTCTATCGAATTCGCGCCATACCATCAGGTGTTTCAGCAGCTGCTGGATCCGAACAGCCTGTTTGGTAGCGGCGACAACTTGCTCAATGTTGTGCTGCTTAATCTCGAGGACTGGTTGCAGGGCGACGCGAGGACAAACGCGAATGTCAGGGCAACTTTGCAGCAGCGGGCGAGCGAGTTTTGTAAGGCAGTTCACGCATGTACAGAGCGAACGTCGACGCCACTACTTATTACGTTATGTGCCCCAAGTCCTACGTGCGGTTTTCAGAAGACTGTTGCTGAAGTTGAAGCATCAATCGCGTCGGAAGTGCAGGGAATGCCTGGCGTGCATGTCGTGCGTGCCGCCGAGATTCGCGATCTCTATCCTGTCGACAATTACTTTGATGCTCATACAAACGAGACAGCGCACGTTCCCTACACAGAGCTTTACTTTAGCGCGCTCGCTTCAGCGATTGCACGTAAGTATCGAGCGATAACATGTGCTCCATCGAAAGTGATCGTGCTCGACTGCGACAACACACTGTGGAGAGGTGTGTGCGGCGAAGACGGAGCTACCGGCGTAGAGATCTCGGAGCCGTTCGCTCGTTTGCAGCAGCACATGATCGCGCAGCGCGACGCCGGTATGTTGCTCTGCTTATGCAGCAAGAACGTCGAATCGGATGTGTGGAGCGTGTTCGACGAACATCCCAACATGTTGCTTCGTCGAGAACACATCGCTGCGTTTCGAATCAATTGGGATTCCAAATCGCAGAATCTCCAAAGTCTTGCCGAACAGTTGCAGCTTGGTTTGGACAGTTTTGTCTTTTTAGATGACAACCCGGTCGAATGCGCTGAGGTTAGGTCGAACGCGCCAAGCGTTATAACGCTGCAATTGCCCAAGCAAGAAAACGCGATTCCTCTGTTTTTGAATCACGTCTGGCCGTTTGATCGGCTTCGTGTTACGAACGAAGATCGCTCGCGAGCTGACCATTACCAGCAAAACGCGATGCGTGAAGAATTGCGTTCGGTCGCTACGACGTTGCAGGACTTCTTGGACAGCTTGGAGTTAGTAGTAACGGTCCGTGATGCAAGTCCTGAGGATTATTCACGCGTTGCACAGATGAGCCAGCGAACGAATCAATTTAATACGACTACGATTCGCCGCCAGGAGCCCGATGTTGCTGGATGGCTATCGGTCGGCAAGCGACGTTGTTTCGTTGTTGATGTCAATGACAAGTTCGGTGACTATGGAACGGTTGGAGCCGCGTTTTGCGAGGCTTTACCAGGCGAATTCCGAGTCGAAGCGTTAATGCTGAGCTGCCGTGCTTTGGGACGCACAGTTGAACACCGCTTGATGCGGCACATTGCCGCCGTCGCAACTGACAAGAATCTGGCATCGGTCACTGTTCCGTTCCGAAAGTCGGATCGCAACGAACCCGCTCAACGATTCTTGCAAGCGGTTGCTAGTGAAGTGTCCGCCGACGCGACCATGCAGTCGCTTGCTGAAAGCGTGTTTGTATTTGCGAGCGAGAACCTCGCGAAATTGTCGAGCGACGTTTCCACTGCGACGCCACGCAAAGACACCGGGACGCAATTTTCGGAGCATTCGGCGAGTGACGGACAATCGGAACTGATAAACCGAATCGCGAACGAACTGAACGATCCGTTCGTTATCCTGCAGGACGCTACGGAAACACTGCCTCGGCCCAGCATCAATGAACCGTTTGTTGCGCCAGAATCCGTATTGGAAAAAGACCTTGCCGAGATTTGGAAAGCGACCCTGAACGTTAGCGACGTTGGAGTCAACGATTCCTTTAAGGAACTCGGCGGCACTTCGTTACACATGGTTCAGCTGCAGAGTCGCATTGAGCGCGAACTTGGCTGCGAACTTTCCATTACCGAGTTGTTTTCCTTGCCAACCATCTCATCGCAAGTCGCAAAGCTTGGCGGCGGACAGCAAGGAGACAAACAACATAATCGTCCGCCCGAAAAGCAGTTGGGTCGACCGTCGAAGAGTAGTTGCGATCAGGACGGCATAGCCATCATTGGGCTCGCGGGCCGGTTTCCCAGCGCCGACAACGTTCGCGAGTTTTGGCACAACATAGTTAACGGTGTGAACTGCATCACGGACTTGAAGCCGGAAGAGCTCAATCTCCCGCAGGACAGCCCTTTGCGATCGGACCCGTCGCTAGTGCTTAAAGGCTCAACGATTCGCGACGCCGACAAGTTTGATGCCAAGTTTTTTGGCATCTATCCCAAAGAAGCGGAAGTGATGGATCCGCAGCATCGCCTACTGTTGGAATCATGTTGGCACGCTCTGGAAGATGCCGGATACGTTCCCGAGAATATCGATGTGCCCGTTGGCGTGTTCGCCGGTTGCTACATGGACACGTACATTTTATCGAGCATCGAAACGAATTCGGAATTGATCGCTAGTTTGGCTGATTCGTTCCACGGTGGTTCGCTGCAAACAGAGCTGGGCAATGACAAAGACTATTTGGCGACTCGAGTGAGTTACTTGTTGGACCTTAACGGACCTGCAATGACGATTCAAACTGCTTGTTCGACATCGCTGGTCGCGGTTGCTCAAGCGTGTATGAATCTGCAAACCGGAATGTGCGACATGGCACTGGCCGGCGGCGCGACGATTAAGTTTCCGCAGAATCGAGGCTATCTCTATACCGAAGACGGAATGGTTTCTCCTGATGGGCGCTGCCGGACATTTGATGCCAAAGCTCGCGGAACAATTTTCGGCGATGGCGTTGGCGTCGTGTTGTTGAAGCGTCATGCCGACGCAGTTGCGGATGGCGACGCCATTTACGCCGTGATCAAAGGGTGCGGGCTCAACAACGACGGCAAAGCGAAAGTTGGTTACACCGCGCCAAGCGTCGATGGCCAAGCGGGGGCGATCGCTCGAGCGCATCAAGTGGCTGGCATCACCGCCGACACAATTTCTTACATGGAAGCGCACGGAACCGGAACGCCGCTTGGTGATCCGATCGAAATTGATGCGCTCACTCGGACCTTCCGTTTGACGACGGACAAAAAACAGTATTGTGCGATCGGTTCGGTGAAAACGAACATCGGGCATCTGGACGTTGCAGCGGGAGTCGCAGGACTGATCAAAGTGTCGTTGGCACTCGAAAACAAACTGTTGCCGCCGAGTTTGAACTTTGAAGAGCCGAACCCGAATATTGATTTCGAAAACAGTCCATTCTTCGTCAACACGAAATTGACCGAATGGGAATGTGAAGGCGTTCGGCGAGCAGGCCTCAGCTCATTTGGCGTAGGAGGAACGAACGCTCACGTCGTCGTTGAAGAAGCCGCTTCGTTCGAATCGATGGTGTCAGATCGGCCATATCAACTGGTCACGTTGTCGGCGCGAAGCCCGGAAATTCTCGATCAACTAACAGAGGATTTGGTCAGTTTCTTTGCTGCGAACGAAGACGTGAATTTCCCCGACTCATGCTTTACGCTGCAAACTGGCAGGCGGACGTTCAATTACACTCGAATCGTTGCTGCCGCCAACGCCAAAGACGCTGCTGAGGCATTGCGGTCGCGCGACAAGAAGCGTGTGTTCGATGGTCACCAAGTTCGCCGAAACAGTTCGGTTGCGTTCATGTTTCCAGGCCAGGGCTCGCAGCACATTAACATGGGGCGAGAACTCTACGACACCGAGCCCGTGTTCCGCGAATCGTTTGACCAGTGCTGCGAGATCTTGCTTGCTCGGCATGGTTTGGATCTCAAAGCGGCATTGTTCTGCGACGAAGATAAGGCGTCGGTTGACATCAACCAGACAACTATCGCGCAGCCGGGGGTATTTACGATCTCGTACGCGTTGGCGAAATTGTGGCAGTCTCGCGGCATTCAGCCTAGTGTGATGCTAGGGCACAGCGTCGGTGAATTTGTGGCTGCCTGCATCGCCGAAGTATTTTCCTTGGAAGACGCGTTGCATCTGGTGGCTTCGCGTGGAGCTGCCATGCAGGATCTGCCGCCGGGCTCGATGATGGCCGTTCGTTTGCCGGAATCAGAGCTCTTCCCGTTGTTGCCGGACGATGTTGTGATCGCTGCCGTCAATAGCCCAGTGTTGTGCGTTGTCTCGGGCCCGACCGAATCGATCGATCCGTTCGGGGAGGCGCTCGTATCGGGGCAGTTAGGCGTAACGACAAACTGCCGTCCTTTGCACACTTCGCACGCGTTTCATTCACCCATGATGCAACCGGCTGTTGAGGCATTTTTTAAGGTCATTCAATCGGTCAATCTAAATCCGCCCAAGTTGCCGATCGTCTCCACGGTCACCGGAAAAGAGCTCACCAGCGATCAAGCAACGGATCCTCGCTACTGGGCCGATCATGTTCGTGCCACTGTACGATTCTCCAATGCACTCGACACGATCCTGCCTTGCTCGAAACATGTGATGTTGGAGGTTGGGCCAGGCCAAGTCTTGAGTACGCTCGCGAGTCAGCACACAGCGGTCGACGGTCACACGATTCTCTCGTCGTCGCCTCATGCACAGAAGTCGACCTCACCTGCGGCACACCTCCAAACGGTACTTGGCCGCCTGTGGCAGGCCGGCGTGAGCATCGATTGGCAAGCAGGATTCCTCGGTGAATCGCGTCGTAGAGTTCACTTGCCGACGTATCCGTTTGAGCGTAAGCGACATTGGTTCAGCGAGGAGCCTGCTGCGCAGCCGCAACGGAAGGTGGCGGACAGTGTCGCCGTATGCGCCGAGCCATCGATGGAAGAAAATGAGCAGTGTAAGGAAGTGCTAAACACCGTTGTACCGTCATCATGCGAATCGCAGCAGATGGTCGTTCCGGCGAGACAACACGAGGTTGCACAGCGTGTGATTCAGCAGCAAATTCAGCTGCTGAATCAACAACTAGAAGTTTGGCGAAGTCGACGAACCTAGAGATACCTTTCGAAGAAAAAACTGAGATGGTCAGCGATGGCGAATAGCTCCAAACACGAATATGCCCAATCGGTCTTGGGTGAAATCCTGAACGAGATGTCTGGATTTGACTTTGATGAGCTTGATCGAAGTGCGTCCTTCCTTGAACTTGGGTTTGATTCGCTGTTCTTGATTCAGTTGAGTCAGAACATCAAGACGAAACTGAAAGTCAAAGTGTCATTCCGCGAGCTGATCGAAGACTTTGGTTCCATTGATGAACTGGTTGCAAAACTTGCTGCGGAAATCAGTGACGACGCCGTTCCTGCGGCTTCCGCACCGGCGCCGACTCCTGAGCCGCCGCCGGTAGCTCCGGAATCTCAGCAAAATCCTGCGCCGCAAGCAGTCGTTCCGCCAGTTCCACCACCACAACCGGTCGCTGCGCCCGTAGCTCAAGTGCCGATGCCGCAGCCACCGGCTGCACTGCCACCGGTCGCCCCTGCGGCGATTCAGAACTTTCCGACCTTCGGAGCGAATCCGATTGTGAATCCAGCGGGAAGCGTCGATGGTTTGGAAGCAATTCTCTTGCAACAGCAGCAACTGATGGCGATGCAATTGCAGTTGCTGCAAGGCGTTCCTGTCCAGCAGCCAGTCGCGCAGCAGCCGATCGTTTCCACACCGCCTGCACCGACATCCACGCCGCCCGTCGCAGATGCGCCTCCTGCGGCGACTGCACAACAGGCCACTCAGCAAGAACGAAGCGAGAAATCAAAGCCGCCAAAAACATCGCCGGCAGATGCGCAGGCTCAACAGCAGAAGAAAATCTTCGAACGATTCGGGCCGTACAAGCCTGTACGACAAGCGGCCAATCAAGGTCTCACTTCGCGGCAGCAAGAGCATTTGGATGCGTTCATCAAACGGTTCACGGCAAAGACCGCGAAGTCACGCACGCATGCTCAAAATCACCGCGACCATTTTGCTGATCCTCGAGGAGTAGCAGGCTATCGGCGAATTTGGAAAGACATGGTCTACCAGATTTCGGTCGAGCGTTCTAAAGGAAGCAAGCTGTGGGACATCGATGGCAACGAGTACATCGACGTTGCGATGGGATTTGGGCTGAACCTGTTTGGTCAGTCGCCGGATTTCGTGACCAAGGCGCTGCACGAACAGCTGGACAAGGGTGTCGAAGTCGGCCCGCAAAGTCCACTCGCTGGTGAGACGGCACAGCTGCTGTGCGATTTTGCTCGGCAGGAACGAGCCACATTCTGCAACACCGGCAGCGAAGCTGTAATGGCCGCCATGAGATTGGCTCGGACTGTTACCGGTAAGTCGAAGTTCGTCTTCTTCAACAGAGACTACCACGGGAACTTTGATCAAGTTTTAATTCGGTCGAACGTGATCGCAGGTCGTCGGCGTTCGTCGCCAGCAGCGCCTGGCGTACCGCAAACGTTCGCGGACAACGCGATCGTGTTCGACTACGGGACAGAAGAAGCACTGCAGGGCATCGCCGAGCGTGCGGACGAAATTGCCGCCGTGTTGGTCGAACCAGTTCAAAGCGCCGATCCGTTTTTGCAGCCGAAAGAATTCTTGCGAGAAGTCCGGCGAATCACGCGTGAAAACAACATCGCAATGGTGATGGACGAAGTGATTACCGGATTCCGCGCGGCGGCAGGTGGTGCGCAAGAATGGTTTGACGTCTGGGCAGATATGGCGACTTACGGAAAGGTGCTCGGAGGCGGCATGCCCATCGGAGCACTCGCAGGCAAAGCGGAATACATGGACGCGCTCGACGGAGGCACGTGGCGATACGAAGACGATTCCGAGCCTACGGCTGACATGACGTTCTTTGCTGGCACATTCGTGAGGCACCCGCTGGCAATCGCAGCGGCGTACCAGATCTTGATGCGTTTGAAGGAAGAAGGTCCTGAATTCCAGCGACGTCTTGCTGAAAAAACGTCGTACCTCGTCGACACGCTCAATCGATTCTTTGAGGAACAGTTGTTTCCGATTCGGGTCGCCCAGTTCACTTCGCTGTTCCGATTCATGTTCCCGCCCGATTTGGAATACGCAGACATGTTGTATTTTCATTTGCTGGACCGAGGGATATTTACCAGAGGTTGGGGCGACAATTGCTTCCTGTGTGCGGAGCATTCCGACGAAGATGTCGAGAAGATTATCACGGCCGTCAAAGAGAGTTGCTTAGAGATCCGGCGCGGCGGTTTTTTCCCTGACGTCGATGAGTCGATGAAATTGCCAGCGGACACTGGCGAAAAAAAAAAGTCCAGTCAGTTCTCACTGACTGAAGCTCAGCTCGAAATCTGGCTTACGTCGCAGATGGGCGACGAAGCATCCTGTTCATACAATGAGCCTTTCACTGTTCGTTTCAAGGGCGATCTAGACGCAAATTTGCTGTGCAGGTCCATGCAAGCCGTCGTTGCCAGACACGGATCCTTGCATATGAAGATCGACGCCAACGGCCAATGGCAAGCGGCTCGCGATCCACAGCCGGTCGACATCGAACGTGTCGATCTGACGAGCAAGGCTTCGCCAGAGCAAGATGCTGCGCTGGCTGAAGCGTCTAAATACTTCGGCAGTCAGCCATTCGATTTAGTTAATGGACCGCTGATTCGGTTAAGGCTGGTAAAGCTCGCCACCGACGATCATGTGTTGTTTTTTTCCGCTCATCACATCGTGAGCGACGGCTGGTCGACCAACTTAATGTTAGGGGAAATCCGTGAAGTCTACTCGGCGGCAAAAGAAAACCGTGATCCGGAACTGCCCGAACCTGCCGACTACCGCGACTATGTTGCCCATGAAGTGGAAACCGAAAACAGCGAAGAAGGACGCGCAGCACTCGAGTATTGGATGAACGAATTTCGGTCCGTTCCCGATCCGCTCGAGCTCCCATACGATCGGCCGCGTCCCGCAGTGAAAACTTACAACGGCCACACATTGATCTACAAATTCGATTTGGACGTGTACCAAAGCATCAAGAAAGTGGCAGCAACGAACAAAGCCAGCCTGTTCGCAATGACGCTCTCTGCGTTCAACGTCTTGCTGGCTCGGCTATCGGGGCAAAACGATATCGTTGTGACCATTCCTACGGCCGGGCAAACGATGGTCGACAATCAGTGTCTCGTGGGGCACTGCGTGAACTTACTGCCGATTCGGTCGCAGGTGGATTTGTCGAAACCCTTCACTTCGTTCTTGAGCGACACTTCGGGGCGAGTGTTCGACGCGTTTGAACATCTTCAATGTACGCTGGGGAAGATCGTTCGCAACTTGAACATACCTCGCGATCCAAGCCGCATGCCTCTGGTAGAAGTTAATTTCAACTTGGATCGCGACGGTGCCGGTTTGAAGTTCGACGGTCTGGAATTGGAAATCGCTCAGACGGTTAAAGAGGCGTCGACGTTCGATATTTTCTTCAACTTGAACGAAACGCGCGAAGGTCTTGAGCTGTATCTCGATTACAACCGCGACCTGTTCGACGAATCGACCATCCGCCGCTGGGTCGAGCACTACGAAACGTTGCTGCAGTCGATTGCCAGCGATCCCAGCGCCGCAATGGATGAGCTTCCTCTTTTGACGGCCGAGCAGCAAGCTGAAATCCTGACGGATTGGAATGCAACCGAGACCAATTATCCTCGGTCGAAGGCTGCGCACCAACTTTTCGAAACGCAGGTCGAAGCGACTCCTAACGCGGTGGCAGTTGTTTGGGGAAAAACGGAATTCACCTACCGCCAGATCAACGAACGAGCCAACCAGGTCGCGCGGCATCTGCAAAGTGTCGGCGTTACGCGCCAGCAGCTCGTCGGAATTCACCTTGAGCGGTCCGAGCAAATGGTCGTCGGCGTATTGGCGATATTGAAGGCGGGCGCAGCGTACGTGCCGCTGGATCCAATGTTCCCGGCCGAGCGGCTGGCGATGATGGCCGAGGACGCGGAGCTATCGGTGATCGTGACGCAAGAATCGCTCGCAGCGACAAACATAGCGGCCGGCGCCGATTTGATTTGTGTGGATCGAGATGCCAAAGCGATTGCCGAACACAACAGCCGCGATCTTGATGAGTTGATCGATGCGGATCAGCTCGCCTACGTGATTTACACTTCAGGTTCGACGGGAAAACCGAAGGGTGTGATGATCCCGCATTGCGCGCTGACGAATTTCTTGTGCTCGATGCAGGCCAAACCGGGAATATCAGCGCGCGACGTGTTGGCCAGCGTCACGACGCTTTCGTTTGATATTGCGGCTCTGGAAATCTACTTGCCGCTTATCAGCGGAGCGACGGTTGTGATTGTTGCCGGCGACGATGCGATGGATGGCAAGCGACTGCCGGAAATCCTTCAAGAGAACCGCGTCACTATCATGCAGGCCACACCGGCGACGTGGCGACTACTGGTCGATTCCGGGTGGAAGGGCAAGGCCGATTTGAAAGTGCTGTGCGGCGGCGAGGCGATGCCACCAGATCTGGCGGACAGTTTGCTGACAAGGTCGAAGTCGCTGTGGAACATGTACGGACCGACCGAAACGACGATTTGGTCTACAGTTTGCGAGATTCAGCCGGATCGTTCGATCACGATTGGCAGGCCGATCGCGAACACAGAAATCTACGTGCTTGACGGAAAGAATCGTCCAGTTCCCAATGGTGTTGCCGGACGACTTTTCATCGGCGGAGACGGGCTAGCTACGGGCTATCACAAACGACCTAAGCTGACGGCTGAGAAGTTTATTCGCCATCCATTTCGATCGGCGGATGGCGAACTCGTTTACGACACGGGCGATCAGGCTCGGTTTCTGCCGAACGGAGAGCTTGAGTTTTTGGGGCGACTAGATCACCAAGTTAAGATTCGCGGGTTTCGTATCGAAACGGACGAAATCGAACGCGCACTGTTGCAGCACGCGAAGGTCGACCGAGCCGTCGTTGTTGCTCGCAACGATATCGGTGGCGTTGCGTCTACTGAGCAGTCACTCGTTGCCTATGTCGTGGCCGAAGGTAACACACCGCCCGACGCTGCTGAGTTGCGAGATTTATTGCGGCGAACATTGCCGGAGTACATGATTCCTGCGGCGTTTGTGTTTTTGGATGACTTGCCTCTCACGCCCAACCGAAAAGTCGATCGCAAGGCGCTGCCGGTCCCGCAAATCGAACGGTCGCAATTATCCGCCGAATTCATGGCTCCCCGAGACAACATAGAACGCCAAGTCGCAAACGTATGGAAGAAAACGTTAAACGTTGGGACACTCGGTTTGGACGACAATTTCTTCGACGCCGGCGGCCATTCGTTGATGGCGGCTCGGATGATTGCCGAGATCGAAAAGATCTATGGCGAGCGATTGCCGCTGGCGACTTTGTTGCAGGCTCCAACTATTCGACAATTTGCCGACGTCATCCGACGAAAAGATTGGCAGCCAACGTGGCAATGTTTGGTGCCGATTCAAGAAGGCGGGTCCAAAACGCCGCTGTTTTGCATCCATGCTGCTGGCGGAAACGTGTTGCTGTATCGCGATCTCGCCAAACGCCTCGGTGACGATCAGCCGGTTTACGGCCTGCAGGCAAAGGGGCTGAGCGACGAAAAAGAAATCCACACAACCGTTGAGGCGATGGCGACTGAATACGTTGCTGAGATTCAAAACATGCAACCGCACGGTCCGTACCACATCGCCGGTTACTGTTTGGGTGGAACGATCGCGTATGAAGTGGCTCAGCAATTGAAGGCGAAAGGCGAAGAGGTCGGCGTGCTCGCGCTGTTTGATACTCACAGCAAATGGTTCACCGACAAAACGCTCACTTGGATGTACGCTGGTTATCAGCAAGTCATTTTCCACACGGCAAACGTTTTCAAATCGGGGCCTCGAGGCGTTGGCGCCTTTATCACGGAAAAATTCCACGAACTTCGTCGGCGACTGGCAAGACGATTCGTTGTCGGCAAGTCGGTTGTTGCATTCAAACTTGGCATGCGTAAACAGCCGCCGCTCGTTCGACTGGAAGCGATCAACGATCGAGCATCCGAAGAATATACTCCACGAAAATACGGCGGACACCTGACGGTCTTCAAGCCGTGTAAAGCCTATCTGGGCTACGACGATCCAACGCTTGGCTGGGGGAACGGCTTAGTCGAAAGCGTCGATGTCATCGAGCTTCCTGTTTTCCCGGCTGGAATGTTGCTTGAGCCGTTCGTGCAGGATCTCGCCGCACACCTGAAGCGTTTGTTGGATGATGCAGCTCAGCAAGATGCTCAATCCAGCGAGGCAGCTCTTGCAGAAGAATCGCTTCTGGCCACGTGATTAATTCGGTTTCCGAGCGTTCGACAAGACGTAGGCTCTGAACACGCGGCGAAGCTACATTGGTCACCTAAGGCGCGACCGACTCGGAGTTCCGACTAGCGCATATTGCCACGCTCGTTCTACCCTTCATCAGTCCCGTGCTCCAAGGCTCGAATCAGTTCAGGAACGGCGTCTGCAGCTTGAGGCCCAATCTGGCCAAGCGCGCGGGCGGCTTCTTTGCGAACTGACTCGTCCACGTCACTCAAGTGCTTGACTAGTGCGGGCACCGCGGCGAAGGCGTCCGGGCCAATCTTGGCTAGGATTCTTGCGGCACGATATCGCACTAGCGGATTTGGATCGTCAAGTGACTTTACCAATGGTTCGACGGCTGCTTCACCGATTCGTCCGAGCGCGTCGATTGCCGTTTCGGTGAACGTCCAATCCTTGTACGGCTTCAGTTTTTCCGCTGCGTTTGACGGTTTTGCGACGTCCACTGCTGCGTCATCTGATGGCGACTCGACGGAATTCGAAGTGTCGACATTTGCAGCAGATGGCGACTCGGTGTCTGCACTGTCAACAACCGCACTATTTGTCTGATCAATCGGTTTCGCAGGCGGCAGATTTCTTGGCCCCAACCGTAGACCCAAATTATCACAGCCGCAGACGCAGAAGATCGTTGCGAGAATAACGAAAAAGACGGTGTTTCCGTTTTTCTGGGCCATGAAAAGGGTGATTCGAAGATTGTGATAATCGGCTAGAATCGATTGGGATTGGCTGTAATTGCCCAAATTGGTGACATGACAGTCTCCGTGAACGAATTGCCAGTAGTCAATTATATTTGGTGGTGTGCAGGCTCCGTTAAGCAATTCAATCAACAAAACGTGAAAACCTGGTTTCGGTAAGGATTTATGCCACTACGCAATCTGACAATTCTGCTGCTTACGGCGCTCGTTTGCATTGTTTGTCGCGTTGAAGCGGCCCGAAACCGGTATGCGGCGGAGATCTCGTGGGTGCTCGATACCATCGGCGAAAAGTACATCGAAGAGGTTAACGAGCGGAAGCTTTTCGAGGCTGGCGTCCACGGAATCATGGAAGAACTGGATCCATATTCCAGCTATATGCCGCCCGCCGAAAACGAGCAGTTTAATTCGGAAATCGAACAAAAGTTTGGCGGGATCGGCGTCGAAATCGGCGTGAAGGACGAACGACTCACCGTGCTTAGTCCGATACCTGGCACACCCGCTCATGAAGCAGGTCTACTGGCTGGTGACACAATCATGGCAATCGATGGAACCGATACAGAAGGATTCGGAATGAACGATTGCGTGAAGCTGATCAAGGGCGAACCGGGCACCAGCGTGGTGCTGTCGATTCGTCACAAAGATGCCGAAGAGATCATCGACGTTACCGTTCAGCGAGCAATCATTCAAGTTGAATCCGTGCGTGGTGATCGTCGCAAACCGAACGGCGATTGGCTCTTCACACTGGAGAGTCATCCAAACATCGGCTACCTGCGTCTGTCTACCTTCGCGAAGAATTCAGCCGACGAAGTGCGTGCGACACTCGAATCGCTGAACGGCAATGTGGACGGAGTCATCATTGACCTGCGGCAAAATCCTGGAGGGCTTTTGTATATTGCCGTCGAAATCTGCGACATGTTCCTTCCGAAGGGCAAGGTGATCGTCAGCATCCGAGGTCGCGGTGGAGTGTTGAGTGCGTCTCCGTTCGAGTCGACTGAGGAACCGGTCTGTGATCCGAACCTGCCAGTAGTGTTGCTTGTCGATAAGTTCTCAGCGAGTGCCAGCGAGATTTTTGCAGCGTGCATGCAAGACCATGATCGAGCTACGATCGTTGGTCAGAGGTCTTATGGAAAAGGAACGGTTCAGGACGTCATTAAAATGGAGCGAGGGAAGAGCGCCATGCGTTTGACGACCGCTGGCTATTGGAGGCCGTCGGAAAAGAACATTCATCGCAATGAAGACGATGACGAATCGGCCGAATGGGGAGTGAAACCGAAACCTGAGGACACGATCGAAATCGACGATGAATCCTACATCCAACTCTGGAGACAACGTTATCGACGTGATTCTCGTGGGCATTCGGATGACGAGGAAGCTGCCGAATCGATCGTTGACCCGTTTCTCCAACGAGCAGTTGACGTGATTCTTGGCACCGAATCCAAACGTGAAGACGCTTCGGATTCGTCACACGTCGCAGCTTGATTCTTGCAGTCATGTGTTAACGACGACTGGCTCTTTTGGCTCGTTTAGATCTTGTTTTTTTAGAATTCCGACACGTCTATGGTTCAAAATCTCCCAGTACAAACGATCAAGTATAAGGACTTGACGATCGAAGGATGGTCACGAGCTGCGGTTCAAACTTACTGGCGCATCCCGGAACTACGTCTGGGCTTCGATCTGGGCGCCCAGCCTTGGGACTTCATGGGCACGTCGACTTGGTACGTTTCTCACACGCATCTCGATCACATTGCGGCGCTGCCAGTTTATGTGGCTCGCCGACGTATGATGAAGATGGACCCGCCAACAATCTACGTTCCTGCTCAGGCGATCGAAAACTTGCAACGACTCTTGGCAGCGTTTGCGAGACTTGACCGCGGCCGATTCCCGTGTGAACTGATCGGCGTCGAACCCGGTCAAGAGATCCAGCACGCGCGAGATCTTGTGGTTGAAGTTTGCAGAACGAAGCACACCGTGCCATCACTTGGCTACATCGTGTGGGAATGCCGCAAGAAGCTGAAAGAAGAATACCGAGACCTCACTGGCGAACAAATCCGTGACATACGATTGTCAGGAGCCGAAGTCAGCGTCGAACACCGTCTGCCACGCCTCGCCTATCTTGGCGACAGCACCATCGAAGGTCTCGACGACAATCCAAAAATGTACGAGGCGGATGTTTTGATCATGGAGATGACGTTTGTTTCGCCTGAGCATCGCAGCCACCTGATCAAGAAGATGGGACACATCCATCTGGATGACGTGGTTGCTCGCAAAGATCGCTTCAAGAACCAGTTAATTGTCGCCGGCCACATGAGCTCGCGCTACCATCCAAAACAGATCGAGCGACTCGTTGCTAAAGCGTTGCCTGACTTGCTCGGCAACCGCCTGCACATGTGGATTTGAGACGAGTTCGCCGGGCGTCTATTTCGGCCGTTGCCTTTGATCGTGATGGGGGCGAGCGTCGGGCTGATTCTCAGGCCATTTTGTGCCGGGACCACGTTGGCATGACTTCTCAAGCTCTCTCCCCAGGGGAAGCCGTTGTCGAGTGCGATGCACGCACTATCAAGCTCCCTCTCCCCCCGCGAAGCCGTTGGGGGAGAGGGCTGGGGTGAGGGGGCATCACGTCAGCTTACGACCGCGAAATTCTGGCTCCAACCCAAGATGTTTCGCGATCGCAAAAGCAACCGCATCGACATCGTCCAAAACATCTTCGTTGCTAAACCGAATGACATCCCAACCTTCAGATTCAATTTTTACCTGTCTAGACTTGTCGTCGTCGTAAACGAAGTCGTGATAGCCGCCATCGACTTCGATGACCAGTTTCTTAGCAACGCACGCGAAGTCAGCGATGAACGGAGCAATTGGATATTGGCGTCGAAACTTCAACCCACATAGGCGACGACCTCGCAACGCACGCCAAAGCAACGATTCTGCTTCGGTTTGTCGAGCACGAAGTTCACGTGCTTTGTCAGTCAGAGATTGATTTTGCCTGCGCGGCATTGAATTGCCCCCTCACCCCAACCCTCTCCCCCCTAAATTGCTCGCGGCCAGTTCAATGAAATGGGCAAGCTCTCTCGCGAGCAATTTGGGGGGAGAGGGGGCTTTGAATTTCGATTTAAAACTTTGCTCCTGCGAGCTGTCATCGACAATTGTAGGCGTAGTCGCTCACCGCCGTGACCCATTAGCACGAGAGGCCTCCATTGCTACGCAATCTTGCATGCACTTGCTGGGGCACCAACCACACCAAGCTCCCTCTCCCCCGGCGAAGCCGTTGGGGAGAGGGCTGGGGGCTGGGGTGAGGGGGCAAGCGAACGCAACAACTTAACTTACCGCGTAAATGAATATAGGAGTGCACAGTGTGCTACGTTGCAGATCAGTCGTCTAAAACGTCGAGCTCCTCTTCAAGCTCCATCACAAGCTCGACTGTGTCCAGCGAATCGACGCCAATGTCGTCGAGGAATAACGAATTGTTCGGAATTCGGTCTCGCGGGACGTTGAGCTGTTTTGAAATCGTATTAATTATTCGATCGCGAAGTTCTACGCTCGAGGAAAGAGAAAACACTCGTGTTTCCAAAGGTGATTGCAGAAACCAAATCAGCTGTCCGCAGTTTGGGCACGTGCCATCACCGATGAACACCGACGGCTCGACGACGACATCAGCGCTGCACAGCGGGTACCGCGCGGGTTCACCTTCCGGCGTTCGAGATGAAATTGTCATGTCGATCTGCGGCTTTCCTCTGATCACATCGGCCTGCGTGGGAGTACTCTTCTTTTGGACTTACATCGCCGGCTAGACATCACAAATCTCTACGCCTTGGCGGAGAGAGGCTAGTTTGTCTTCTCTTGCAGGGATGAATTCCTGAGCGACGTGTCCTTTGAAACCGGTGGCGACGATTGCTCGAGCGATCGCTGCGTAGTTCAGTTCTTGCGTGTCGTCGATTTCGTTGCGGCCGGGCACGCCGCCAGTATGGTAATGCGAAAAGTATTGATGGTTGGACTTGATTGTCGCAATCACATCGCCCTCCATAATTTGCATGTGATAAATGTCGTACAGCAGCTTGAAGTTCTCCGAGCCAACCGCTTTGCATAACTCAACACCCCAAGCTGTATGGTCGCACATATAGTCTTTGTGATTGACTTTGCTGTTCAGCAGCTCCATCGTGATGACAACATTGTGCTTTTCGGCCAACGGCATGATTCGTTTGAGGCCTTTTGCGCAATTCTGCAGGCCCAATTCGTCATCCATGCCGTCTCGGTTTCCCGAAAAGCAAATCAAGTTCGTCAGCCCAGCGTTGGCGACGGTTGGGATGTCTTTCTCGTATGCTTCGACCAGGGCATCATGATATTCCGTCCGGTTCCACGCTCGCGTGATTCCTCCAACCTGCTTTCCGTCGGTGCCTTTCGCTGTCGGGCTAGAGACCATTGCACAGGTCATGCCGTGTTTTTTGAGCGTCGGGAAATCATTCGGGCGAAGGAGGTCGACAGAAGTCAAACCAAACTCTTTTCCCGCCGTACAAAGCTCGTCAAGCGAAACGTTGGGGTAGCACCACTTGCACGCCGAATGGTTAATGTTGCCCTTGCCAGCCACGGCGTCTGCCGCTCCCAGGCGATTCTCAAGACTGATTGCGGTCAGCGTAATTGCAGATGCCGCTGCACTGTGACGAAGAAAACCACGACGCGATGTTTGTGAGTGTATGGTCATATTGAACCTATTGTGAAAACGGTTTATTGGACAAATCCGATCGAGACAATTGCACCTTGCCGTAGCATAGCGGCCGATCTGAGCCCGAGCAACTTTTCGAGCGAAATACGTGTGCCTCAACGGGCGTTAACGATTGCGCCGACCTTCCAGGTGCGACATCAGCAAAGCTATGTCGGCAGGAGTGACGCCGCTAATCCGGCTCGCTTGAGCGACGTTGATCGGGCGGATTTTGGAAAACTTCTCGCGAGCTTCCGTTCGCAATTGCGTCATCGCGTCGTAATTGAAGCTATCAGGAATGCGCTTGTCAGCGAGGCGTTGGTGCCGTTCGATTTCGACGTTCTGTCGAGCGATGTAGCCAGCATATTTGATATCGCATTCGACTTGCCAAGCGACGTCTGCCGGGATTTCTCGAAGTTGCGGATGAGCTTCAGAGATGGTTTCCCACGTGACATCCGGCCGCTTGAGATACTTGGTGACCGACACGCCTTCGATTCGCAATTGGTCCAATGATTCCGAAACATTAGTGATTGACAATTCTTTAGCATCGAATCGTTCGATGCGTTCGGTGCTGATCAAACCGGCTTGATGAGCTTGTCGTGTTAGCCGACGATCAGCATTGTCGTGACGCAGACGCAGTCGATATTCGGCTCGGCTGGTAAACATGCGATAGGGCT
>JAGQPC010000122.1 GCA_020426925.1 Planctomycetales bacterium
AGCTGTGAGCACTTCAAGTGAAGTTGACGTCGTTCTCGTTGCAACTGTACGACCAGTTCACCGTCCATCACTCGCCCAACCTCGCTAGTGCAGACTTCGTGTTGCGACCCATTTTCAAGATGATGTTTTGCCTGTGGAATCTCAGACGTTCTTTCCTGAGTGTTTGGTTGCATTCGTATGCTCCTTGCATATGGCGCAGGACGGTCGTGCGTAGTGTTCGAAGCTGCATTCCCCCGGCGCCCTCGCGTTAGTCATTTTGTTAGCTTGCTTATGATCGCCACAGCATCAGTCCTCTTACGTCGGGATATCTACAGAGGCAGGGGAGACGAGGTTTCCCTCCGAACTGACCAGACCATCGCGTTCGAATAGGGCGAGCACCATTTCTATTTTGGCATCAAGCAACTGCTGCTTCGAAAGGACGACACTGACGATGTTTTCAATCTGCATCCGTGAGTAGTCCGCTTCCTGCGTATTTGAATGCACCTCCAGAAGTTGGATGTAGAGCTGGAGGGCCAAAGGCAGATCGCGTCCGGTGTAGTGTGCGGCATACGCCGTTGCATACTCTCGACTGGCCTCCGTAGTTTCTTCATCGATTTCCATGATTGTCATTCCTTCTACCACTGTATTCACCTACTACCCTTGTCCACCGATATCGAATTCAAATGACGATTGCGGGTCGAGGTGATCTAATAAGTCTTCTACGTCCACGATTGCTTCTCCATGGGCTCGTTTCAGCTCGTCGAACATCGACTTTAGGCGGTCCAGGTCGAGAATTCGCTGTGCGAGCATTCCGCATTGAACGAATCCAATCCAACGGTGCAATTTGGTGGGAGGACCGATTTCGGCATGTTCCACAATCTGGTCACACATCCATTGAAGATGCCCTGGTTGAAGCGGTACTGGGAGAAGGACATCTGGCTGTTCGCATTGCCGGATCAAACGTTTGCATTTTTCGGCCATCGCTATCATCAGCAGATGAGAGTTGTCCATGTTGGTATCGCCTTTTCTAGTTGTCCACAAAGTGTTTTGTCCCGATTGTCTTCTCGCAGACGAACTGCACGCGTCTTCATTATTTCGGTTGACAAGGTCTAATGATTTGTCGGTTGTTTCAGGGGCCACACCGATTCGCAGGTTCGATTTTCTGGCGCCGAGTTATGACCTTCCCTTCGTCTCTGGTGGACCGCAGAGGTTCTTGTGCGGAACTGGCCCGCCCGGAATGCCATTGAAACTGCCGCTGGCAACTGTGCTTCGGCGAGCACCAACAGCGCGTGACTTGCTGCGACCTTGACTTTCATTTCTTGGTGGAGTGCCATCGCTTCGGCTCGGCGGCTCTCAGCCTCAGCCCGGGCCATCCGCACATCTGCGGCGGCTTGGTCGGTGCGTAAGCGGGCCCCTATGTGGCGTCCGACATCCACATCGGCGATGTCGATCGAAACAATCTCAAAGGCCGTGTTCGCGTCCAGGCCACGATCCAGCACACTTTTAGATATGAGCTCGGGCATTTCCAACACATGCATGTGCGTTGGAGCAGATCCGATCGCGTTCACCATTCCCTGGCACACGCGGGCGATGATCGTTTTTTCAGTCGCACCGCCGATCAATTGTTCCAGATTGGTACGAACCGTCACGCGCGCTCGGACAAGTAACTCCACTCCGTTCTTAGCAACTGCACTCAGCGAAGTGTTTCTGTCGCCTTGCGACTCCGGACAATCTATGACCTTCGGAGACACACTTGTCTGTACCGCATCCAGGATGTCTCGGCCAGCGAGGTCGATGGCTGCAGCGCGATCGAATCCTAAGTCGATGCCGGCACGATCAGCGGCGATGATAGCTCGGAGCACTCGCATGACGTCACCGCCTGCCAAGAAATGGGCCTCCAATCGCGCCGTGCTCATGCCGTTCTGCCGGTCAATATCTAACCCCGCTTGCCTGCCCATGATCTTGGCGTTTACGATCACATTTGGCTTGACCTGGCGAAGACTCATGCCAATCAAGCTCATTGCGCTCACATCCGCACCTGACATGTATGCCAGAAACCAGAGCGCACCGTAGCTAGACAGTGTCACCGCGAGCAACACGGCCAACATCGTAGTAACGATGCTCCCGATGACAAACAGTGCGAATTGAACGTCTACCACAGCACGCCGCCTAAGTTCAGTCGAGTCTTCGTGTTCATTTGTTTCATCCAGTTGGTGTCAAGATCGCAGTGGCACTCGAGTGTCGACGATCTTTTTTTTGGCGAGCCAAAGCTAGGAATGAAGACATCGCAGTGCGCACGGGTAGAGCAGCCAATATCTCGTCGTGGGGATGATGTAGTGGTTGTCCGGAACGATATCGGTCGGCCATGACTTGCAGCTTCTGTACTGATCCCGGACTAGCCTGAGTTGGTACGGACTGGTTCGGAGGTTCAAACCGGCAGTCTCGACTTTGTGCAACATAGTTCATGTTTGTCCTGTCCTTATTTGCGAAGCCAATCGAACCTGCGTCGTTGCCAGGAAGCTTTCTCGCTCCGCTACTTGGCGGATAGCGACGGACTCTTTCGCTTCCGTCGCACGCGCCGGTTCTTGTTCGTTTTGTTTTCTTCGTCCCGTTTGCCCACCACCGAGGTGTCGGGGTGTGGGAATCCAGCGTCCGTTCGCAGTGAAGCAGTAGAATGTCGGTCCCGTGATGGACGTGGCGGTCTGCGCTCTTGCGGTTCGGGAAATAGCTGTCCGGTGGCAAGTGGTACCACGGTGCCAATCAGTTTTTCGATCGCTCGCAATTCAAGACGTTCGCTTTCAGAGCAGAAGGAAAGTGCGATTCCCTCCGCGCCGGCTCGCCCCGTGCGCCCGATTCGATGGACGTAGCTTTCCGGTTCCGTCGGAAGGTCGTAGTTGACGACGTGTGAAATGCCGTCAACGTCGATTCCCCGAGCGGCAATGTCCGTCGCCACCAGCACTTGTACCTGTTTCCGTTGGAACGCTGCCAGCGCTCGCTGTCGCGCATTCTGAGACTTGTTCCCGTGGATCGCCGTGGCTTTGATCCCACTTCGCGCGAGCCTGTCGGCAAGATTTTGCGCGCCGCGTCTTGTCCGAGTGAACACGAGGGCGCGATCGACTTCCGCAGCCATAAGAACTTTGCGCAGAAGTGTCGCTTTCCCGCTCCGTTCAACGAATACCACCCGCTGGTCGATCCGTGTCACACTTGCCGATTTTGGCGTGACATCGACGCTAACCGGGTTCCTCAACAAACGCTTCGACAACTCGGTGATCTTCGGCGGCAGTGTGGCGGAAAAGAACAGCGACTGTCGCCGGTTCGGAAGCTGCTTAATGATGCGTTTGAGATCGGGCAGAAACCCCATGTCGAGCATCCGGTCTGCCTCATCCAAAACGAACATTTGCAATTGATCCAGCTTGATGTGCCCCTGATTCATCAGGTCAATCAACCGGCCCGGTGTGGCGACAACTATGTGCGATCCCTGATTCAGCGACCGCACCTGGCCCGCCTGGCTCACACCTCCGTACAACAACGCCTGACGGAGCTGAAGGCCCTTTCCGTACCTCGAAAAACTCTCGCTTATTTGAATCGCCAATTCTCTCGTTGGGGCCAGCACAAGCGCGAGAGGACGATTGGGCAAAGCCTCACAACGTTTTTTTCCTAACCGGTTCAGAATCGGCAGTGAGAATGCAGCTGTTTTCCCGGTTCCCGTCTGCGCACAGCCCA
>JAGQPC010000123.1 GCA_020426925.1 Planctomycetales bacterium
GTGACAGTGTGACAGTGTGACAGTGGCCGAGGCGGGGATCGAACCCGCACGTTCCTTACGGAACACAGGATTTTAAGTCCTGTGCGTCTGCCAATTCCGCCACTCGGCCTTCGTGCATTCCATTACTATCTCGAAGTGGATTCGAGCTGTCTAGACCGCGTTCGCAACGTAACTCAAAATTGAGCCAAGCCCCGCATACGTGATCACTGCACCGATAGTGTGATCTGAAGCGGATTGTGAATTTTCCAGCCCGATTGTTTTGAAGTGCACGGTTTCATGCTTGATTGCTTAGTAGTTGGCGGTGGAATTATCGGCCTGGCTGTCGCAGATCGTCTTGTCACTCTAGGTCGTGACGTTTCTATTGTCGATCATTTTCCGCTCCGCCATCAGCAGCAAGATGGCGCAAGGACATCGTCAATTGCCGCAGGTGGAATTCTCCCTCCGCCGATTAGCAGAGCAACGTACGACCCGCTGGAGCAGATTCGTACGCTCAGCGACAACTTGTTTTCGGATTGGGTTCGCGAACTGGAACTCGCAACCGGTATTAAGTGCGACTATCGCGTTTGCGGAGGACTCTACATCGCGAGAACCATTGGCGAAGAGATTTCACTTAACGCGTCGGCGGACGAATGGAAACGCGATGGAGTGGAACTCGAGCAAGTTTCGATCGAACTGCTAGACACACTCGAACCGCAAATCGATTTTTCCAATGTCCGCAATGCGTTCCGACTCCCCGCCGAGCAGCTTGTCCATCCAGCTTCTTTAGTCAAAGCGTTGCGACAGCGTTCGCACGATAACGGAGTCAAACTCGAAACTTCTGGTTCAGCTGTTCGACTCGAACTGAATGCTGACCACGCAGTTGCTGTCGTTGACCGCAACTCCCTGTCGGCTCGGGAAATCATCGTTGCTGGTGGACCGTGGACGACAGAGCTTCTTCTACCATTTGGATTCGATGTTGGCGTTGAACCTCGCCGAGGCCAGATCGTCAAATGGCAACTACCCGACCATGCGATCCAGCACGTCGTCAACGAAGGGCCTCGCTATGTTTTTTGCCGAGCGGACGGGGAACTGATCGCCGGGTCAACTGTGGAAGAAGTTGAATTTGATTGCCGTACGACCGACGATGGCATCGGAACGCTCGTTGAATTCGCAGAATCGTTGGTGCCTCAGATTCGCGATCGAAAGCCAGTTGAAACTTGGGCCGGCTTGCGTCCCTTTTCCCGCGATGGAGTTCCGTCGATCGGCCGAGTTGCTGGCGTCACAAATTTGACGGTAGCAACAGGACACTTTCGCAGCGGGATTCATCTCGCGCCCGCGACCGCTTTGCTGATTTGTCAATTGCTAAGCAGTCAGTCGCCCGCAATCGACATGAAACCATTTGAAGTTCGACGAAACTAAAAGACCTCAGCCTATCGTTGTACAAACGACTTTGATCCGGATACTTCCGCTATGGCAATAGATTCACCCGCAAAAATTGTGATTATTGGCGCTGGACCGATTGGGCTAGAAGCTGCGCTCTACGCACGGTTTCTGGGATACGAAGTTGATGTCTTCGAACGTGACGTGCTCGCTTCATCACTTCGCCAATCGTCCGCCGAGATCACAGGCTCGTTTGTTGAAAACGCCACGTCCTTGGGATTGGCGGCGTTGGAGGCTCAAGGCGAATTTGACCGCCCCGCCGACGACGCAACCTTGACGAGTCGCGAATTCGCCGAACGATACTGTGGGCCGCTAGCGAACACCGATCTGATACAAGACTGCATTCACGAACACAGCTCGGTTGTTCGAGTTACACTAAATCCGAATCACAGCAACACATCGCCAGACGACACCGAAGACGACGAAATTACTGCACCTAAATTCATTGTGCACTACAATAGTCCAGATGCACAAACAGCTACCACGCAAGCTCATGTCGTGATCGACGCGTCCGGCGAAAACAGTGCGGTGGACTGGACGGAAACTCAACTGGCATCCTGTCCGGACACTGGCATCTATTTGGGCGGTCAGGCGAGTTTTGGCGCAACTAGAGAACAATGGTCGTCGCCTGAGAACCTAGTAACTCGCGAGCAACACGGCTACGTGATCGGGCGCAAGAGCTTTGGCAATGAAGTTCCATTCGGCAAGTCATTCACGCTGCCGGACGGCCACGAACAAATTCGAGTTCTATTCTCCATTCTCGGCGATCGCGCCGAATTGGATCTCTACAAGACCGTTCGGCTCTGATTGGGTAGTGCCGCCCCGTGCAGGCTCTAAACGAATCGCAGCTTCAACATGCGTAACGTATCACTGCTCATCGCCGCTCGTGGTTCGCCTAAGCCGAAAAAGCCCCAGCGTGGATCCGAATTGCCGTGTATCCACGACCTCGAATTGGCTCGACAGCGATTTGATCGCGTCCTCGACGACAATTCTCTGCGCACTCTTGCGGCCTCGGACCAGCATCCAAACGATCTCGCGTTCCTGTAACTTTGCAGCAACATCTGGTCGAAGCTTGCCTGCATCGGTGTACGACAGAGATGCGACCTCTACACGAGACTGGTCGATTTGGTAGAGCCCTTGGATCGGGAGCTGCGAGTACTGTTTCCACTCCGATTTGCCGCGATCGTGAAGCAACCAATCGTCTTCAATGAGCCCTGCTCGCATCAACAGTAACTGTCGTCTGCCCTGGCTCGGAACGCCGTTAATTGCACGGACCGCTTCACGCC
>JAGQPC010000124.1 GCA_020426925.1 Planctomycetales bacterium
GTTCCCATTCGCAGTGAAAATGAAATAATTACGCAAGAATATTCGTGGTAGGAAAATGCAACACAAGCTGCTACTCATCGCCATCCTCGTGGGCGTTCTAAATAGCGTCGTTCTACACAGCGACGAGCCCAACGAAGACGATTACTACAAGATTCGCGAAATCCCGATTCCCGCATCCGCTTTTTTAGAAGTCGGCGGTTTGGAATTCATGGATGACGGGCAACTAGCGGTCAGTTCGCGAAGAGGCGACATCTACACGATCGCTGGCGCGACCGCGGACGATCCATCGAACGCCCAGTTCACTCTTTATGCAGCCGGTCTGCACGAGGTGCTTGGGTTAGCGAATCGTGATGGCAAACTGTATGCCACTCAGCGAGGTGAAGTGACTCGACTAATCGATGAAGACAAAGACGGTCGTGCCGATCGATTTGAGACAGTGGCCGATCGATGGGGAATCAACGGCGACTATCACGAATACGCGTTTGGGTCTCGATTCGATAAAGATGGCTTCCTTTGGGTCGTACTGTGTCTTACCGGATCTGGAGCTGCGGCAGACAACAGTCCTTTTCGCGGCTGGTGCATGCGAGTCTCTGAAGACGGTGACTGCATCGCAACCTGTAGCGGAATTCGCAGCCCCGGTGGTATCGGCATGAACGCTAAAGGAGACATGTTCTACACGGACAACCAAGGACCATGGAACGGCACTTGCGGTCTGAAGCACTTGCGGCCTGGATCATTTCAAGGCAATCCGACCGGTAACAAGTATTACTCGCTCACAGACGAGATTGGCGCCAAGCCGAAGGATCCAAACAGCGGCAGTCGAATCATGACGGAGACAAGCAACGTTCTAGAGCTTGAACCGACGTCGATTCTTTTTCCCTACACAAAGATGGGGCAATCAGCGAGCGGCATTGCGTGCGACATGAGCAACGGCAAGTTTGGACCGTTTAGCGAGCAACTGTTTGTTTGCGATCAAACGCAAAGCACGGTCATGCGTGTGTTCTTGGAAGAAGTGAACGGCCATTATCAGGGAGCATGTTTTCCGTTTAAGAGCGGTTTCGGGTCAGGGAACGTCGCGATCTTGATTTCCGACGATGGCCAGATGTTTGTTGGCGGAACGAATCGCGGCTGGGGTTCCACAGGCCGAAAACCGTACGCATTGGAACGACTCGACTGGGCTGGCAAGGTGCCGTTCGAGATTCATGAAATGCGAGCTAAACCAGATGGATTCGAATTGTCATTTACCCAACCGGTAGACAAAGAATCTGCATCGCAACTCGATTCATACAACCTGACGACCTACACATACATTTATCAAGCCAGTTATGGAAGTCCGGAGGTCGACCACACAACGCCGACCATCAAATCGGCGACAGTCGCGGACGATGGAAAATCAGTTCGGCTGGTTGTCGACGGACTAAAAATTGGGCACGTTCACGAACTGCACGCCGCCGGCATTCGGCCCGAAGGTTCGGGACAACAACTCTTACACTCGGTCGGATACTACACGCTGAATTACGTTCCGAAGTAGGGAAAGAAAAGGCCGTGGTAGACGTTGCTAAACTTCCTCGGTTGCGTTGAATTTTGGATCGCAAATGGATCCTTGGCGCACAGGGCTCTTTAGCAAGATCCACTACGGCTAACGAGAAGCACCAAAACAAAACGAGCCCCAGTTTACGTGGGGCTCGTTTTAGTTTTTGATTG
Organism: Planctomycetales bacterium; assembly: GCA_020426925.1. GTDB lineage: Bacteria > Planctomycetota > Planctomycetia > Pirellulales > Pirellulaceae > JAGQPC01. Next base: position 1,705 of record JAGQPC010000124.1, read on the forward strand.
ATACGAACAATCTTACAGTTCGTAACCTTCGCGGTACTCTCGCTTCACGATCGACGCTAGTTCTGGAGCGTTCGTTGGAGTCATCGTTTCGGCATCCCATTCGATCTTCTTGCCTTCTCCGCTATCGGCAGCGTAGACGGCGAGGTTACCGAGCAACAACGTTTCGGTCAACGGACCCGCGTAGTTCGGGAAGTTCGACGTGGCGGTTTGGCCCGTCTTGATCGCTCGGACCCACTCTTGGAAGTGGCCCGGCGATTTTTCAAATTCAACTTCTGGCTTTTTCAGGTCGTTCAACAGCTCGAAACTGTCAGCGTAGTCGCCTTGCGAATAAAGCGTTCCTTTGTCGCCGACAACAAGGCATCCGCTGCCAACGATGTTCTTGCCTTGGAACAATTCTGTCGGCGGTTTCTTACCACCGTCGTACCAAGTGAACTTAATCGCGCCGCGGTCACCCAATGCTGGGAAATCGAAATCGATGATCGACCACGCAGGATACGTTTCGCGATTGTGGCCAGACGATCTCGCCACAACCGACTTTGGATCGCGAAGCTGCAGAGCCATGTACGGCATGTTCATCGTATGGCATGCCATGTCACCCAAGGCACCGGTACCAAAATCCCACCAACCACGCCAGTTAAACGGATGGTATGCATCGTGGTATGGTCGGTACGGAGCTGGGCCAATCCACTCGTCCCAATGAAGGTGGTTTGGATTTCCTTTAATTTCAGTTGGACGTTCAATTCCTTGTGGCCAAACGGGACGGTTTGTCCAGACGTGGCATTCCGTAATTGTCCCCAAGATTCCCGTTTTGATGACAGCCACCGCTTCTCGCAGACTGGAAAGAGCGGTGCCCTGGTTGCCCATCATGGTTTGAACGCCTTGCTCTTTGGCGACTTGGCCCATGGTGCGAGCTTCGAAAATCGACTGCGAAAGCGGCTTTTGGCAGAAGCAATGCTTTTTCAGCTTCATCGCCCTGACGGCTGCTGGAGCATGATTGTGATCGGGCGTGCTGACCGTAACTGCGTCAATCTTGTCACCCATTTCGTCCAACATGCGACGGTAATCGCGAAACGGCTGAGCATCTTTGAACCCTTTTTGAGCCTGTTCGAGCGTTCTAGCGTCGACGTCACAAATAGCGACCATCTTGCCAGCTCGGCCGGCGTCGCTCGAATCACTGCGGCCTTTACCACCAACACCGATTGAAGCGAACTGAATCTGTTCATTTGGAGAAGTGGACTGTGCAAGTGAAACGCCGCCTGCGGCCCAATAGCCAACGCCCGCGCCAGCAGCAGTCGATGTTTTGATAAAAGTTCGTCGATTTGGTTTCTTTGGCATAAAGTTTCTCTCCTCGTCGCGAATGGTTGAATTTGTGATTTTGCCAAACGTTGCCTGTTCCTTCACACGTGAACAACGCGCCGAGAACAGAATCAGAAGCCAGGATTATAGTGGGCTGTAATCCGAAATGAAAACCAAGCACCCCATGTCACCAAACTTGGTGGGCTTCTATAATTGACCGAAGTTCGACGCGACGCCCGTGCACCGCGCGATCGTCTAGATCCCATCGGTCGGATTTGTGCGGTTTTCAAGTATTTTTGAGATTCGTACTCGGTTTCTGCCGATTATGTCCGCCCGCCCACCGTTCGCCTTCCAGATGCACTCAATCTGGTGGTCCAACCGTATCAGCTTCTGAACCAATTACAGGATCATCGCCGGAGATTACTCATGCGACTTCGTAGCTTAGCCAGTTTGACACTTTGTGTGCTCGTAGTTCTTTTGACGGGATGCCCTAAGGCGTCAAACGTCGCCGGTGGGAATGCCGGACCAGACGTAACTGCAGACGCACAGTCTCCAAAGCCCGGCGATAGCACACCAGCAGCGCCACCTAAATACGATGGCCCACCAGACGATGCCGCTGCAGTACAGCATCTTAAAGACCGCGACGTTTCACTGACGATGGACGCAAACGGAATGGTAAATCGGGCCGTTTTCATCACGGTCTATGAAGCAGACATCGAAGCACTGACAAAGCTTCCACAGCTCCAACGACTGAGTCTGTTTGGACCGAGCGTCACAGACGAATGGATTACCAAAATCGCCGAGATTAAATCGCTGACCGAACTTGCATTGGAAAAGACAACCATGTCCGATGCAACCTTGGTGACGCTCGCAGGGTTACCTAACCTCAAGAAACTAGAAGTTCCTTATGCAGACATCAGTGATGAAGGGCTCAGGCCGCTGCTTGGTTGCAAATCTCTGAAGCAACTAGGCCTACTCCGTACGAAGATTACGGACTCAGGTGTCAAGATCCTATGCGAAAAGCAAGACTGGCAACTTTTGGACTTGCGCGAGACTCAAGTAACCAATGACTGCATGTCACACCTCAGTACACTGAAAGGTCTCAAAAGCTTGAAATTACAGAAGGCGCCAATCAACAGTACAGGCATTAGTCAGCTGACTGGACTGTCCAATCTGAAATCACTTTCGCTCGATCTGTGTCCGGACATCGACAATGACGCATTGGCAGCGATTGCCAGTTTTCAAAATCTGGAAGAGGTGTATCTCTACAAGTCCAGAGTTGACGACGAAGGCTTGGAGGCACTCGCCAAACTCCCGAAGCTTCGCATCCTAAAGCTGCGTGAATCAGGGGTCACTGGCGACGACATGGGCATCCACCTTGCCTCAATGCAAAACCTGCAACGCTTGGACCTCAACGAAACTTATTTTGGCGATAACGGAATGGTTGGCGTAGGAAAGATTCCAACGCTCGAACGACTTGAACTCTGGAACACGTCGATCACGGGCCAATCACTGGAACACGTTAGCAATCTCAAAAACCTAAAGTATTTGAATCTCGATCGCGTCGATATTTCCGACGGAGACTTAGCACACTTGGCCGGCCTCGAAAAACTAGAAGTCTTAATTCTGAACAACACCTACGTCACAGACGCTTGCGTTCCGCACTTGCTGAAATTGAAGAATCTGAAAGAGCTTGAGTTAAAGTTCGCATCAGGCATCTCTGAAGCAGGTCGAGAAGAACTGAAGGCGGCGTTACCTAAGCTGCAAATCGTAACAGATTGAGGCGGTCATCTCCGCTGTCCACGGTTAGATTTGAAGTGCAAGCGATACGAACAACAGCCGCGCAGCACGCATATGAAATTAAGGGTATGAAATTAAGGGTATGAAATTAAGGGTGAAATTAAGGGGGACATTCTACTTTTACGCAGAATCAGACGGCTCCTTGGCGCGAGTTTTCATCGTGGTCGCACAAACGAATCAGCGTCCCGGATTTTTCGTGCCTAACAGTGTGACGTTTGGTGCAACGCCAACAATCGGGTCGCCGCCTTGGATCGGACGCAAGCCGAATGTTTCAACGTCACCGTTGACACCTTGAACCAGTTCAGCTTGGACGACGAACACCGGAACACGACTACCGTCGTCACTCGTCAGAAAAGCGTATTGAGGCACATCAATCGCCAGCCGATCCGAATGTACGGCTCCAAAGGCGACGAAAGCAGCTTCACCATTAGATACGTCTTGCTCGGTCGCGACGCGTCCTGCCAAAAATCCGCTCGTCGGTAGTTCCGGCCACTCGATAGGTCGACCGGCTTCATTCTGTTTCGCTTGCAGCAGTTCCTGCTCGCGGTGCTGTTCACAACCTGCACAGCAAATACACAGAAGAGAAATCGCGAAACTGAACCTACGCATCGACTAGTCCTTCTGCTGCCTACCGAACAATGCAAACAGGCTAATGAACACCAAGCTTCCTAGAACTGATCCAGCGACGCAAAGTGAAGTCGTCGCGATCCCAAGCCAATACCCGAGCAGCGACCCTGCGAATCCACCGACTGGAATTCCGATCAGCAGCGGCGGTGCCCAAATCGGGCGGTTGTCGTTGTCCACCGCATGAGGCACAGGCTTAGCAATGTCTGCGATCAGTTCAATTGCGAATGACAGGTCTGGGCGACGAACAACGATTCTGACGTCGCGGTCTTCGTGCAAGACTTGATAATCCAATCCGGCCGTTTCTAATCTGCCCGTACACAAGCGAGCGAATCGGCGTTTCGAAACACGAGCGGTTCGCCAGCCGTCCAAATATGTCGACGTCGCCAATTCTTTTGATCGCACACATCCACCCTCTGTAAAGCTCATTGAAGCTTGCCGCGTTTCAGTATAACACGCTGACAGCGGGGCGCAAGCTTCTTTGCGATCGCACCGTCGTTGGGGCTTTCGCCGGAAACGCGTCGGGCTAGAAACCTGTGGCCAGGAACGGCAAAACAAAAACGGTTTCGCTGATTGAATGGAGTTATAGTTTCCGTTTGTAAATTGTTGCTTGGTAGTAAACAGTCGTACTCGTGAATCGCACGCTGGAAGATTACGCCACAGCAGACCGATTCGGAAAGTGGTATCATTCTGCACTTGTGGTCAATCAATTTGGAGTTTGTCATGAAACTTACTTCGTTTGCTGTTGCTTCGCTGTTGCTGTTCGGTCAGTCCTGTTTTGCGGATATGCAAGAGGACATCGTTTACGCCAAACGTGGCGATCGAGAAATGAAGCTCGATTTCTTGTCGGCGGGCGATGGCGAGATGCAGCCGCTGGTGATTTGCATTCACGGGGGCGGGTGGAGCCGCGGAAACAAACGAGATTATCACCATGTCATGAGGGACATCGCGAAGCACGGCGTGGCGGCGGCAAGCATCCAGTACCGTCTATCCCCAGACGCTACTTGGCCGGCTCACATTGAAGACATCAAAGCGGCTCATAGGTTTCTGGTCGACAACGCGAAGAGATTTCAAATAGATCCCGAACGTATCGCAGTCACCGGAGGCTCAGCCGGTGGTCATTTGTCGTTGATGCTAGGGCTGGAGCCCAAAGAAGAAATCGAAGCGTTACGGGTGCGAGGAATCATAAACTTGTTCGGGCCGACTGAACTTCGCGACATCGCAAAGATCGAACACGCTCGGTCCATCGTGGAAACTTTTGTCGGTGGAAAACTCGAAGATCACGCCGATGCTCGATCCGACGCTTCGCCAGTGACGTTGGTAGGCCGAACAGATCCGCCGGTTTTGACGTTTCATGGAACCGAAGACCAGCTCGTCCCGTTTGAGCAAGCGACGATTCTGCACGACGCACTGAACCAAGCCGCCGTTCCGAATCGATTGTTTCCGATGACGAATACGGCACACGGATTAGGTTCGTTTGGCGACGAGGTGGTTTCACAACTGAACGCGTTCCTGAACGTTTATGTCAAAAGCGGAACTGACATGCCGCTTGTCGCTTACGAAGATTTTGAACACGGAGCGGCGCGCTGGATCCCGACCGACAAAGCGGTTTGGAAAGCCGAGAGTACGAATGGTCGTACGTTCTACTCGCTGAAAAAGAACAGCGACTACAAACCGAAAGTTCGATCGCCACTCAACATCGCGCTGCTGTCGGATGTTGACGTGAGCAACTTCGTGTTAGACGTGGACATGCGTTCCACGAACGAGCCGTATGGTCATCAGAGTCTTTGTTTATTCTTTGGCCACCAAGATCCGTCTCATTTCTATTACGTTCATTTTGGTCGAAAAGCGGATGCTCATGCGAACTCAATTTTCTTGGTCAATGACGAGCCACGTGTCAGCATTGCGACCGACCGGACCGATGGTACCGATTGGAGTCGTGGATGGCATCGAGCGCGGATCAAACGCGACGCCGAAGCTGGCACAATCGAAGTCTTCATGGACGACATGGAGAATCCGGTCATGACAGCGAACGACAAGACATTCACGCAAGGCAAGATCGGTATCGGCAGCTTCGATGACATGGGCGATTTCGATGCGATCCGTTTGTGGGGAAAACGCGTTAATAAGTAATAACCGCCAATTGTCAAAAATGCCGACCGTTTCGCGTGATGCACACAACCCGGTTACTCGGCGATACCGGCGCCGGGTGCGTACGCTAGCCGCGTCGCGCCCTGGGAATCGGCGAAGTGTCGTTCAAACGATCTGCACAATCGGCTAGGATACGGACAGCTTCAATCAGAGATGTACGCCGTAGGCGTTCTAGTGCGCGGCCCTCATTCCGTGCTAGCCGGAGCCGCCGACTGCTGGCAAACAAACCCAACTCATATGTCGAATGCCCCAAAACGAAAACGAGCACTGATAACCGGGATTACCGGACAGGATGGATCCTATCTGGCCGAGCTGCTGCTGGAAAAAGGGTATCAAGTTTGGGGAATGATTCGTCGCGCGTCGCTTTTTAACACGCATCGTATTGACCACATCTACCAAACCCCACAAGAAGAAAACGTCCGACTGCAATTGCGGTACGGTGACTTGAGCGACGCTGGGTCGATCAACGCGGTCGTACAAGAATCGCAACCAGACGAAATCTATAATCTCGGAGCACAGTCTCACGTCAAGGTCTCGTTTGATGTCCCTGAATACACGGCCGATGTAACCGGGCTCGGCACGCTACGCATTCTGGACAGCGTTCGGTCGCTCGGGTTCAACAGCCGCATTTATCAAGCATCTTCGTCCGAGCTATTCGGGCAGGCAGTAGAATCTCCGCAGACTGAAGCCACGCCGTTTAATCCACGGAGCCCGTACGCTGCCGCGAAAGCTTTCGCATTTCATATTGCGCGAAACTATCGAGAAAGCTACGGGATGTATGCCGTCAATGGGATTCTGTTCAATCACGAATCGCCTCGGCGAGGCCCAACGTTTGTGACTCGCAAAATAACGCGAGCGGTCGCAGCGATCGCCGCGGGACGACAGGAAAAACTCTTTTTAGGCAATCTCGACGCCAGACGAGACTGGGGATTCGCGGGAGACTACGTCCGCGCGATGTGGTTGATGCTGCAAGCGGATGAGCCAGAAGATTTTGTCATCGCGACCGGAACGACGTCGTCAGTACGAGACTTCTGCTCGCTCGCGTTTGCTCGTGCCGGACTTCGAATCCATTGGTCCGGTGAAGGAAAAGAGGAACGTGGCGTGTCTGCTGACGGCAGAACGTTGGTTGCAGTTGACCCTCGCTATTTTCGACCGGCGGAAGTCGCAAATCTCGTTGGCGACGCGTCAAAGGCGAAGCAGAAGCTCGGCTGGGAACCGACGGTCGACCTCCAAGGCGTAGTCAACATGATGGTCGATGCCGACAGACAGCTGCTGGACGAAGAACACGGCGACGCAGCCGTAGAATAACGCAAGGAACCGGCTCGCCAGCGGCATCCGCTGTACCGACATGCTGCCAGCATGCCAGCCGTCGGTGAGTGCTCACGCAGTTGCGTCAGACGTTTCTTGAATATTGCCGTCTTTGAAAAAGAGCTGGCGAGTCGCTCGATCGCCCACGGCTTTGTCATGAGTGATCATCACAATCGTTGTGTTGTGTTCGCGGTTGAGCTTGTCGAATAGCTCGAGAATATCGTGGCCTGTCTTTGAGTCTAAGTTTCCGGTTGGCTCGTCGGCCAGCAGCACAATCGGGCGGTTCGCTAATGCTCGGGCAATCGCGACCCGTTGGCGTTCTCCGACCGACAACTTGCTGGCAAGATGTTTTTCTCGATGTTCGATGCCAACAACGGGGAGCAGTTCTTTCGCGCGAGCTTCTCGCTCGGCCGGCGACATTTTGGTCTCGAACATAGGCAGCTGCACGTTTTCGCAAACCGTCAGATTTGGGAGCAAATGGAACGATTGAAACACGAAGCCGATCAGCCGCGAACGAACTTCATCCAGCGACGCCATCTTCGAAACCGCTTCGCCCTGGATATACACCTCACCCGACGTTGGGCGATCAAGCCCTCCAAGCATGTGCAACAGCGTCGACTTGCCGCTTCCGCTGGGCCCCATAATCGAAATGTATTCGCCTGCGCGAATTTCCAGCGAAACTCCGTCAAGTGCCGTAACGTTGCCGTCGGTGTAAACCTTGCGCAAGTTTTCCGCTCGAATCAGAATCGAGTCAGAAGAAGTGCTGTTTTCGCCTGCCTTTTTCATTGCGAGTTCCGCCGGGTGAGTCCAAACGGTGCAGTCTACGTGTACCGAAGATCGACGCCAACCTCGGTCTCTAGCCTGTTCCTTATGAATTGGTGAATTCGAGCGATTGCGTTATCACGACTTGCAGTCGGCCTGGTAAACTTGGCACGGTTGTCCCTGTATTCATTTACGAACGTGATTGATCATGCGTCGAATCCTGATTTTCCTGTTGTCGTACTGTTTCCTTCCCACTTTGGCAGTTGCTGATTGGCCCGTTCACCAACAGAACAACCAACGCAACGCCAAAACCGACGAGCACATAGACGCTACGCGCCTTAGGGCCAGTTGGATTTGGAAATCGCCGCATGCTCCACGGCCGGCATGGGGAGGCCCAGCAAAGTGGGACGCTTACGCAGGTATCCGTGACCTGCAGTCGATGCGGAATTACGATCCGGTGTTTCACGTTGTCGCGTCGATCGATCGAGTTTACTTTGGATCTTCGGCCGACCACCAAGTTCGGTGCTTAAATGCGATCGACGGATCTGTCACATGGAGCTTTACGGCTGATGGTCCGGTGCGGATTGCACCCGCGATTTATGACGGCAAAGTCTATTTCGGGTCTGACGATGGTTTTGCATATTGCCTGCGATCATCCGACGGTTGGCCGGTGTGGCGAGTCGCAGCAAAACCGTGTGATCGATTGATTCTGAATAATGGGAACTTCATTTCTCAATGGCCAATCAGAACTGGTGTCGTCGTCGAAAATGAGATTGCTTACTTTGGGGCGTCCTTGTTGCCGTGGCAAGAGTCGTACTTATGCGCAATCGACGCGAACACTGGTGAGCATTCCGGTGACGGACAGTACATTCACCGAATTGACCAAGCGACTTTGGAAGGTCCGTTGGCGATCGCTCCAGGCAAGTTTGTGGTTGCACCTCAAGGCCGCGTTCCTCCGCGATTGTTTTCGATCGATTCAGGCAAGTCAGCTGTAACTCTTGGCGGCGGTGGTGGCAGCTTCGTTGTGGTCACGCCCGAGTCTGTACTGCATGGCCCGGGCAACAAGACGGGATGGATGACGGCGAGCAAGCTTGCGCCCGAATATAATGGAGACAATGGCAAAGAAAACGGTGACGAGGAAAAGATTGCATCGTTTAGCGGAGCGACGGGAATCATCATCGCTGGCGACGTAGCCTTTGTGCAGACAAAACACGATTTGTCAGCGAAGAACTTCACGTCCAGGAAGGACATTTGGACGACGGAAACCGACTGTTCCCTCGCGACAATTCTGGCCGGCAATACGCTGTTCGCAGGAGGCACAGACCAGGTTAACGCTTATGACGCGAAAACCGGTAAGCTGATCTGGAAGCAAGCTGTGCATGGGCGCGCGTTTGGTCTAGCGGTTTCAAACGGGCGACTTTTTGTGAGCACAGATGAAGGTGTCGTCCATTGTTTTGCTGTCGAAGGTGAACCGGAAGCTCTTGCAGCGGCACCAGAGACACCGGTCGAATCGAGCGTCGGCCTGAAAACATTGGAAGCGATCGCCGACAAATCTGCGCTGAGCCATTGGATCTTTCAGAGACCTCACGTGAAAGATTCTGCCGTGACAGACCGAGTCGGTTCAATGAACGCTGTGATTGAAGGGAACTGGAGTCTCTCGCGCGTTAACGACATCCAAGCTCTAAAAATGGATGGCTCAACAGTCAGTATTCCGCTGACTCGCGACATCACCAAACATGCGGACGTGATGCCACAAAAAGAGATGACCGTAGAATGCTGGGCACGCATCGACGAGCCGCAAACTTGGGGAGCATTTATCGGATGCGTTCAAGACAACGGTTCGTACGAGCGAGGTTGGCTGCTCGGCTACAATGAGCAGAAGCCTGCTTTCGCCATTTGTGGAATCGATGGCCCGGGCAAGCTCACCTATCTCACTCCAACCCAAGAATACTCGCTGAAAACTTGGCATCACTTCGCGGCGACTTACGACGGCACGAAGATGATCTTGTACGTCGACGGCAAACCGGTTGCAGAAAGCACCGAGCAGAAAGGCTCCATCAATTATCCGCCGAGCGGAGTCTATGTGCTTGGAACTTATCAGGATGACAATGAACGTTTTCCCCTCGACGGCATGATGCACGAAGTCGCCGTGTACAAGCGAGTCTTCAGCGCCGACGAGATCAAAGCTCGGTTCCTTGAAAAGGCCGAACTATTTCCAGCCCCGGAAAAGGACGCCAATGCCATCGACGCATTCCGCGTGGCCAATGGACCGTGGTTGCAGTTTGATTCGCCAAATTCCGCAACCGTCAGGTGGGAGACGGACACGCCTTCGCCATCCGTGCTCCGGCTGTATGACGGCAGTTCCGTTGTCGCTGAAACAAGCAAAGATACTCCTTCAATGACTCACGCTGTGTCGCTGCCAAACTTGCGTCGAGACCGGCTCTATCATTTTGAAATTGATCAAATTGCAGGCGATGACGCTCGCACAACTGCGAAGTACGAGTGCGACACTGTTTTTAACTATTCCCGGCAGGCAGTTATCGAGGATCGGTCGGGTATCTTGAACGGCAATAATCGAAGCATTGCGGCAGCGACATTTGCGATCAACGAATGTGGCAACAGAAACGGGCTTTGTATCGTGCTCGGTTGCGGCGATGGCAGTTTGATGTACGAACTGGCAAAGCGATCCGAATACCGAATCATCGCGTTCGATCCTGACGGGGACCGCGTCGAGCGCGTTCGGAATTCGCTGCGACTTGCTGAATTGTATGGAGAGCGGGTTTCTGTTCACCGAGTCGACTTCCTTGATCGCTTGCCAACTACGGGGCACATCGCAAATCTTGTTGTGTCAGGATCGTTACTGTCGGGCGATGAGACGCAAGTGTCGTTTCTCGAAGCGACCCGCATTCTTGCGCCAAATGGAATGGCTTGCTTCAGCCAGCTGTCGGACTCAACCGATTGGATGCCGGCAGAAAAAGGCGGCTTTGAAGTCCGAAGCGTCGCCGGGTCGATCTGGGCGACCCTGCGGTACCCGACATTTGAAGGTTCAGGAAACTGGTCTCACATCTACGGCAGCGCGGACAACACGCATTATGGTGGTGAAGCGTTGTCGCAGGCAACCAAGGCGACCGATCTTGAACTGCAGTGGGTTGGCCG
>JAGQPC010000011.1 GCA_020426925.1 Planctomycetales bacterium
AACACAGAACTTGGTCAAAACGATTCGGAGATCGTCGCGTATCCTGGCATCGTTACGGGATCGATGTTGGTCGACACGAATTCCAGAATGTTTTCGGTGTCGCCGAGGGCTCGCTACAACTTGTGTTGCTCAGACTTTTACGCGAACCCGGCCGATGCGTGCACGTTGCCAAACGGTTGTGGGGGCGTCGCCTGTCCTCAGCAAGTGAGCCAACGTTGGGATTTGCTGCTTGGTTATCGGTACACGAATTTGGACGAGACGTTGCACACTCGTGAACTACTGACAAGTAACGACAACGGCGTGGCTACCACGTTCGATTTGCAGGATACTTTCCAAACCGAAAACGACTTCCACGGTTTCGAAATTGGACTTGAGTGGGATCGCTACCGAGGACCTTGGTCGCTTGAGTGGATCGGTCGCGTTGCGTTGGGTAACAATCGAGAATCGGTTACGATCAACGGCAGCACGACGTCTTCAGCGAATGGAGTCGAATTCTCTGATCCCGGCGGATTGTTGGCTTTGTCGAGCAACATTGGCTCATACGAAAACAACACGTTTGCCACGATCCCTGAAATGGACGTCACTCTTGGATATAGGATCGGACCGAGCCTAAACTTCACACTCGGCTACACATTGATCTACTGGAACAATGTTGTGCGACCGGGCGACCAGATCGACACGTCGATCAATCCTAACTTGATTCCTCCGGTTCAAGCCGGAGGTGACAATCGACCAGCGTTCACATTGAACGAAACCAACATTTGGGCCCAGGGCCTGAGCTTTGGTTTGGACTACCGATGGTAGATGCGGCTCATGTGATGGAAGTCTGGCGCGATCAGTCACGGTCTGCCAGACTTTTCCGCTAACATGCGGTCGAGCAGCTCGAACACGCCTTCGCTGCCGCGTTCCATTTCGGACAAATATTCGAGGTATCGCTCATCGTCCGTAGGCACGTGTGATGCAAGCAAGTCGAAGACTTGGCGAGTGGCCTCGTGCACTTGACTATGAGGTGTTTCAAGTCCGTGAAATGACGGCACGTGTGAAAACAACGCTCGCCCGTCACCTTCATAGTACCACTTGCCAAGTCGGCAATTCCGGCAATCGACGAACTGGAACGCTGGTTTTTCCTCAAGCACGCTTAGGTACGTGTTGACTTTCCAGACCACATGATCCAGTTTAGCCAAGCTCATGAAGACTCGGTCGTTAGACGCGATTACCTGCTGAGTCGCTTGCACGTTTCGTTCGTTCGTATCATGAATCCGGACGTTGAAGTCGGATACTTTTTCCGAAATCTGCTCCGACTGCTGGTCAAGTTGTTTGGTACGCTCCGCCACACGTTTCGAGTTTTCAAGAATGTGGTGGATCAGCTCGCCGATGCTTCCAACCGCCTCCTGAGTTTGCCGAGCGAGAGCTTTGACTTCGCCAGCGACGACGGCGAACCCTTTGCCTGCTTCTCCGGCACGAGCCGCTTCGATTGTCGCGTTCAGCGCTAGCAAGTTCGTCTTAGAGGCGACCTGCTCAATCATTTCCAAAAACTTGCGGATTCCCAGAAGCTGCTCGTCTGTCCGATCGACGAGTTGTCGCATTTCAGATACGGCAGCGCTCAAGCTCCTTGTATCGTCTTGGATCGCCTGAGATTCGCTAGACATGCGAGAACATTGCTGCTCAATCTGTCGACAACTTTCGATGTTCTCGGCATTGACCGTAACGGTTTCGGCAAGGTTCGACTGAATGTTTGTCAGTCCCTGTTTCAGCTGTGCGTTCTCGATGACCAGAATCTCTGCAAGACTTTCCATGTCGGATTGAGAACTTGAAATTGCTGCGGACTGCATAAACTGCTCCTTGGTGAGCCGCTAAGAATTGGGACGTACTTCGTCCCAGATACATCGAACGCGCCGAAGCCGACTTGACCGCGTGACGCGACCTTGACGCCGTTGTCCCGCAAATTTTTTTCGAGACAATCGGGGCAACCGTCACGATGTGCCCGCAGAGTGGAAAGCTCTACGGGTTGCCGATGGGCGGTACTCGAGGCGTCACAATTCTCGGCGTTGGGATAATGTCGAGCGACAGCGGTTTCGCAAACCAGGCGTTCGTTGCACCTTTGTCAGTGCCCTTGGCGATGATTGTCAGCTCGACGGGGCCAGAACCGATGTCTCGGGTGTCGATCATAACGCGGGCTCTCGAACGCTGTGCGGAAGCGAGCGCTCGCCGTCGGTGGTAGACCAAGATTTCCTTTGCACCTGGAGCGTTCACTTCAACGTGAAATCGACTTCCATATTTGACTTGGCGAGACGGTGACGCACGACTGCTAATCTTGCGCTCGACGTTGTCAAAGTAGACAGGCAAAATCAATCGTCCTTGAGTTTCGATCGGCGTGCGGTCGATGCCGACGATGCGAAGTTCGTGATATCCGTTCGGCAGTTTTGTTGTGTCCATCGACAATGATTCGCCTGCCTTGCATTCAGCCGACAATCGTCCGTCGACGAACAACCGATAGCGGCTTACCGGAACGGTGACCCAACAACTGGGCTTGAATGCGACAGTTCCCTTGAGTCGCTGATCAGGCTGGATTCCCTCGACACGAATCGTAGGGATCTTCGCCCACGGTCGACACAGTGGATCACCAACGATCAGCAGCTGATAGGGATTGGCGACCGCTTGATAAAACGATTCGCCCAGCGTGCAACCATGCGCGTAGCGAACGTGAATGTTTGGATGTGGGAACTTTTGCCAGATCGACAGTGGCTCGACCACAGTACCGCTCGCGCCAGCCGCGCCGTGGCGCAGGAACTCGCAAAGCAGAGTCTGACTTCTTGTCCCGTAAAGAACGGCTCCATACGAAGTCAGGTGTTCGCAGATCGCTCCGGGAAGAATTCGGCTGCCGCTCGATGCCCAATCGAACTTGGCGTAACCCACGACCGCACCGGCAACGTCACGCTTTTGAATTGGCAGCACACCGATCGGCTTCGCGTCACCAGCGATGATTTCAGCACGGACACCAGCGCGTTGTAGTTGCTCGACGACTTCGCCAAAAAACGGAACTCGAGGGATAGCTCGGGCATCGGGATTCTGCATCAGATAGATCGTGCCGCGAGGTGACGTTCCGTCCGCCGATGCCGAAATGTTGAGGTAGTTGATAACTTCGTCGACGGTGTTTCCTGCCCCAGCTGTATAGCCCAGCATGGTCGACAGATAGTAACGTGATCCGCGCGTCGGCGTCATTCGGCCCGTGCGACCGTAAGCATATTGACTGCTGAATCCCGTAGACCTTCGCCGAGTGTCTGCGAAGTAATGATTAACATCCGCCTGGAAGTTTGCGTATCGCTTGTCTTTCTGTCGAACGATTTCGTGCAAGTAAGTCATGCCCGTCAAAGACGCCGATCGGCCACGATGCGACGGAACTTTCTTATCGGGGAAATCGAGCAAAAAATCGACCGAATACGGAAAGCCAGACGAGTAGACGATGTAATCGATCTGTTTCGTTAAACGCCTGGCTTCGATTTCTTTTAAAATGTCCGCGATTAGTTTGGTGCGAAACTGTTTGATCGTGATCACGTTCGGCGAACCGTCCCACGTCGTCTCGAAAACGTTGCTGGCCGGAATCTGCCGCAGAGCACAATAGTGGTTCGCGATAGTGCGCGAATCTTCATCCAACGAATTGACAACTAAGAACACGTTTTCAGGTCCGCCTCCAGCGAACACTTGGGGCGCAGCGATAGTCGCACCGAAAAGGAGCAGCACGATCCTTTGAATTTGTTGTCGGATGGTCACGATGTTTTTTGGGTTAGGGACGTCGTCGGCCGAGTGCACGCAGAATCGTACTACGCCCCGATTCGCATTAAGTTCACCGATGGCGTTTCAATTCCATTATTAGAGATTGATCGATTCGCTGGTGCGTTTAGACGTATTAATCGCCGAAAACCAGCAGATTGTTTGCATGACGTCGTGCTGGAATAGTCGTTTCATTCGAAGGAACCGATACAAAACGATGCGACTCTCTCAGGATACTGAGAGTTCCGCTGATTCACGCGGTACGTTCAAAAACGTCACTTCGGGAAGAAGTGCGGAACGAGGTAAACGCGGGTGAAGACATACCATTGAAGCAAGATCCACGTGATCCCGATCCAGTGCAGCCAATCGCGAAATCGCTTGCCCCAAAAGTCAGCACCGATTGATACCACAATCACTAGCACAGCAGCACCTCCTGCGATCGGTTGGACGTAACTTCGTGTCAAATTACTGACGTCCTGCCATCCCAATTCCTGCAACAATCTCCAAGCAGCCGCGGTCAACGAATCAACAGCATGCAAGAGAAGTGTCAGCTTCCAGTACCATTCCAAGCGTGTGACGAAAATCGCAACTATGTAAATCGTCGCCATTCCCAAGAAAGCGATGCAGGAAAGGTTGTAAAACGGTAGTAGAGCTTTGTACGACGGAAACGCGACACTTTCGACATGCGACCAGGCATAGACCGCTGCGAACCAGTGTCCCGAGTGAGTTTGTGTCCAGACAGACCGGCGAATGCATGTATGCGCCACGACGCCAAATGCATACAAAGCTCCGCCATTAATCATTAAGAAAAGAACTAGCTCGAGATTGGGCTGTGCAGACGATCGAGATGCCAAGTAGCAACTACATGCTGTCCAGCAGATGAGATGCCAAATACTTAGTCGTGGAAAAGGCCCTGTATCTTGCATGGAAATCGAAGGTCCTGATGGCCAGTCTGCGAACCGATTCGCTGTCAGGTGTGATGTACGCGTTTTCGTACAGAATGGTTCTGATCGAAAATAGTCGGTTTAGATGGATCGTTGCAACTTGGCTCGTGCTGCAGTCAGTAGCGTTCGCGGTTGGCGTCTTTCTTACGGTGCGAGTTCGATTTCACATCCGCCACGGTCAATGTCGGCCCCCGAACTCGGTGGGCAGATAATATTGCCGCCTCACGATGATGTGGGCTTCGGCATCACGAACGCCTGCAAAATCGCCCAAACGATGACGGCGCCAAAGAAGAACGCTAAATCGCGTTTGGGTCGTGATGAACGAACGGTTGGCATGTTTTTTGGGGGCGCCTGAAGGTTTCGCAATACTGTCTAACACGCTCTATCGTAACACAAACGCGCGAGTTCGCATCTTATAATTACCCGTCCGGATCGTCCAGCAACTGCTGCAACCGCGACTGAAGTTCACTTGAAAACCTCGGCAGCCACGATTCGTCGATCATGCCGATGGAAATCATGTCGCGAATGTGGACTCGGTCTTTGTCGCGGAATGAAGTCAGCTTCATGCGAACGAGAGCCTCCAGCGGCAAGGTTCGCGCATCGTCCATCAGTTCAAACTCGTCGATGTTTGGAACCGGTTCCGGATATTCATCTCGAACCTTCTTACCGGCAAAGATGACATGCACCGCGTCTCTGGCCTTTGCGTCTGGGCCATCGAGAAACATCGAAACACCAGCCGATCGTCGGTAGACAAACCCTTCTTTTGCGAGCGCATCGATCGCTCGGTCCAGATCCGATTCGTTCAGAATGATGTCCACATCACGAGTGTTCCTTACCACCGATTCGTCGACCTGAGCCACCCAATGTTGGACTGCATTGCCGCCGATGACAGCGTAGGGAACGTCCGCTGAGTTGAGCCCGCGAGTCACTCGCCGCAGACGGTCCTTCACTATTTCCACGGCTCGCTCAATCCTTTGCCAAAGGGCATCGCCCGTGTATTTGATATCAACCATACGGATACTCCAGCCGAATTATAGACCACTGCCTTTTGATTTCAGACCTTTTTCCGATTATCATGACGGATTCTTCCAGTCTATATCCCGCCGAGACCGAAGCCAGTCATGAGTACACAATGTAACTGTCTAACGATCTCCATTCTTCTTGTCGCCTTGGCGTCTTTCGCACCAGCCGACGAGTCAAATGTGTTCGAGCAACACGTTCGGCCAATCTTCGCGACCAATTGCGTGAAGTGTCACGGGCCCAAGAAGCAAGAGGGCGAACTGCGCCTTGATTCTCGCGAAGCCATGTTAGAGGGTGGCGAAAGCGGACCAGCGATCGTGCCGGGCGAGCCAGCAGAAAGTCTGGTCGTGTCTGCGATTCACTATGACGGCTTGGAGATGCCACCGAACAAACAGCTTTCGGCCAAGCAGATCGAATCGGTTCAAGCTTGGATTGCCGCGGGAGCAGTTTGGCCCGACAACGGTGGCCTCATTCGTGATGTCTCGCAAGGAATAACGGATGAAGACCGGCAGTGGTGGGCGTTCGTGCCGCGAAAAGACGTCGCACCACCTGCAGTAGACAATGACACGTGGTCGCAAAATAGCATCGACCGCTTCATTCTCGAAAAACTTCGTCAACAAGATTTTGAACCGGCGGCCGCAGCAAGTCGAGCGACACTCGCGCGTCGGTTATACCTCGACGTGATCGGTTTACCTCCTACGCCGGAGCAAGTGCAAGAGTTTGTTGAGGATGACCGTGCCGACGCGTACGAACGGTTAGTTGACCGACTTCTTGATGACGAACGGCACGGCGAACATTGGGCGAGATTCTGGCTGGACCTCGTTCGATACGCCGAATCGGATGGTTGGAAAGCGGATGCCTATCGGCCGAACATTTGGCGTTACCGCGATTATGTGATCTCGGCATTCAACAATGACAAACCTTATCCAGACTTTGTCCGAGAGCAACTTGCGGGTGACGAATTTGACAAGCCGACTCCGGACCAGCTCGTCGCAGCCGGTTATTTGCGTTTAGGGATTTTTGAATACAACCAGCGTAACGCTCTCAAGCACTGGGACGACATCATCAACGAAGTCACCGACGTCACCGGCGACGTCTTTCTGGGGATCGGTGTGTCGTGTGCAAGATGCCACGACCATAAATTCGATCCCGTCTTGCAGGCCGATTACTTTCGGATGCGAGCGTACTTTGAACCACTGATTTGGCGAGACGACGTTCCTTACGCGACCGAATCCGAAGTCGCGGACCATTCTGAAAAACTAGCCGAGTGGAAATCGGTAACGCGCGATGTGCGACAGGAAATCGAATCGCTTCTGAGTCCGTATAACGAACGAAAAATGCGTGCGACGGTCGACAAGTTTTCGTTGGAAATCCAAGACCACTACCGAACTCCCGAAACTGAACGCACATCGCTCAACGCACAAATGGCGTATCTGGTGAAGCGTCAGTTTTACGAAGAAGGCACGTCGCCCATCGCATCGATGAAAGGAGACGCGAAAAAGGAATACGAACGACTCACGGAAAGGCTTGCCGAGTTTGACGCAAAGAAACCGGCCGACCTTCCAACAATGTTGACCGTATGTAATCACACCGGAACGTGTTCGCCAACTGTTATTCCTGACGTTGGAGAAGTGGTCGAACCCGGAACGCTTTCGGTACTAGCTCATCTGGCCGGTGAGAATTCCGCGTCTGTCGATTCGCAGGAAACAAAACGACGACGCACCGCACTCGCCGATTGGATTTGTGACAACGATAATCCGCTGACCACTCGTGTCATCGTTAACCGAATCTGGAAGCAACATTTTGGAGTTGGATTGGTTCCAACCAGCAGCGACTTTGGACGATTAGGCCAACCGCCGACTCACGGAGATTTGCTTGACTGGCTAACCAACGATTTCGTGAACAACGGCTGGCGATTCAAACGACTGCACAAACAGATTCTGATGTCAGCGACTTGGCAACAGGCCGCTATGAACGATTACGCGACCGAGTACAAAAAGACGGACCCAAGCGTTTCGTTTCTGTGGCAGCGAGGAACCAGGCGGCTTTCTGCGGAACAAATTCGCGATGCGTCATTGTTTGTTTCAGGTGAACTGCAACAAACCGTTGGCGGCAAGAGCGTGGGCCCAGATGCTCCTCGCCGAGCGATCTATGTGAAGAGTTTCCGAAATGCACCGGATCCATTTCTGTCCGGATTCGATATCACCGCCGGGTTGCGAAGTGTTGCTGACCGAGGCGTCACGACGACTCCGACGCAAGCGTTGATGATGATGAACGGCAAATTCGAATTGCAATGTGCCAAAGCGTTCGCGACGCGATGTCAGAAAAAACATGATCGAATAAACGACCAAATCGAGTACGCAACGAGGCTGGCGTGGGGACGATCGCCGACCGAATCAGAACTTGCGTTCGCTGTCGACTATGTTGGGGAAGACTCTGCCGACAGATTTGTAGATTTCTGCCACGTCTTGTTGAATTCAAGCGAGTTTCTTTATGTCGATTAGCCCACAACATTCGCGACGCCAATTTTTGGAATCGTCCGGTCTCGGTTTTGGTGCAATCGCCATGCAGTGGCTTTTGCAACGAGAATCGCTCGGCGAAACGCTCGTCCCAACAATGAAGCCGTTTGCGAAAAACGTAATCTGGTTATTCATGGAAGGCGGACCAAGTCATCTCGATTTGGTCGATCCAAAACCGCTTTTGAACAAGTTGGCCGGTCAGCCGTTGCCGTCGAGTTTTAAGGAACCGCTTACGGCGATGGGAGAAAAAGGCTCACCGATCTTAAGGGCACCTCGGACCTGGAAGCAGCACGGCGAAAGCGGCATGTGGGCATCGGAATGGATTCCGCACATCGCAACGTGCATGGATGACATCGCCGTGATTCGATCCTGTTGGACGAACGGGATCAATCACTCTGGCGGCGTTTGCCAAATGAATACGTGCATCGATGTTGCCGGTCGTCCGTCGCTCGGTGCCTGGGTTAACTACGGCTTGGGAACGGAGAACGAGGACCTGCCGGCGTTCGTTGTTCTGTGCGACAACGATGGCAAGCCAACAAACGGATCACGAAACTGGGGCCCCGGTTTTCTGCCTGCGAAATATCAAGGCGTCCGTTTCAACGGAGCGGGCAAACAGCCGATCGAGAACTTGAACTCGCCGCCAAACCTGTCTCGCGAACGCCAACAAGAAAAACTATCGCTGCTAGATCGTTTCAACCGCGATCACGCAGAAAGGCATTCGGATCAATCGGAACTGGAGGCAAGAATTCGCAGCTATGAATTGGCGTTCCGCATGCAAGTTGCCGCTCCGGAAGCCGTCGACCTCAGCACCGAAACCGAAGCCACGAAAACGCTTTATGGCTTAGACAAAAAAGAAACGAACGCGTTCGGACGCAATTGTTTGCTTGCTCGACGATTAGTGGAACGCGGCGTTCGATTCATCCAGCTCTACAACGGAACGGGCAGTAAATGGGATTCGCACTCCGCGATCGAAGCCAATCATTCACGATTGTGCAAAGCGATGGATCTGCCGGTGGCTGGCTTGTTGAAAGATCTCAAACAGCGGGGACTGCTTGACGAAACGCTCGTGATTTGGGGCGGCGAGTTTGGGCGTACTCCGATGAGCGAAAAAGGGGACGGCCGCGATCATAATCCGACCGGTTTTTCGATGTGGATGGCTGGTGGAGGCGTGAAAGGCGGGCAAACGATCGGCGCAACTGACGACTTGGGACTCTACGCCATCGAAGACAAGATGCACGTGCGTGACATTCACGCGTCGATTTTGGGTCTGCTCGGTTTGGACAACATGCAACTGACCTACGAGCACAATGGTCGGCCCGAACGTCCCACGATCAACGAAGGCGACTTCAACCGCAAGCTGATCGGCGCATAGGCTTGTGGTGTCGATGCAGGTCAACACCTAACGCACTTCACCTCGGTTATTGGTGTATACGCCAGGTTGCGATGGGAACTTTACCCTCCCTCGGGAGGGTCAAAAACGAGTTTGCG